>JABDQX010000309.1 GCA_013042035.1 Gammaproteobacteria bacterium | reverse complement strand
CCGCGCCATACAACTGATCCCAACGAATCCTGTCACCGGAACGGATCGGCAGGGGGGGAGAAAGCGGGCTGGTGCTACGCACGCTAAATTCCTTCGATTATGGTCGTATGGAGAATCAATAGATGCTGCCGGTTGTTGAGCAACGCATTTGTGACTCGGGCTTCAAAGCCAAAGAAACAGTACGTTCAAGGTCTCACGGCCACTAGCAGCGCGAAGGGTTGGGAAGGCGTAGCGGAATTCGGCCACATCAAACCGGATTGGTTACGTAAGTTCCCTGTTGGATGCCTTGTTGGATGCCTTACAGTATCTCGACAATTCTATCGATTGGACGGCCCAGCGCGACCTTGTTATCGACCAGTACGATGGGGCGTTCAATCAGAATCGGATTTTCCACCATCGCCCGGATCAACGCGGCGCGATCCAGCGCCGGATTATCCAATCCTTTTTCCTTGTAAGGTTTCTCCTTGCGGCGCATCAGATCGCGCGGTTCCATACCGAGTTTTGTCAGAATCCCATCCAGTTCTTGCTCGGAGGGCGGTGCTTTCAGATATTCGACGATCTCCACTTCCATATCGCGCTCTTTGAGTAACGCGAGGGCGTTGCGGGATTTGCTGCATCGAGGATTGTGATAGATGGTTGTTTTCATGATTTCGTTCCACAAAATTATCCCATCCCATTTCGC
Source organism: Gammaproteobacteria bacterium (assembly GCA_013042035.1). Classification (GTDB taxonomy): domain Bacteria; phylum Pseudomonadota; class Gammaproteobacteria; order HK1; family HK1; genus JABDQX01. Next base: position 11,746 of record JABDQX010000309.1, on the reverse strand, counting down.
GGGGCGGGATTTGGAAGTTTTGTTTTTCCGACAGATTCACTTATAAGCTTTTTTCGATTTTGCGAAGCAAAATCAGTCCGGATCATTTTGTTCCGTCTCGCTTTGCCCGGCAAAACGAGACGGAACAAAATGATGCCAGTCGGTTTCCTGTTGATAACGATGGGCCATATTGAATAGCCGCGCCTCTTCCCAATGGTTGGCGATAAGCTGCAAACCCACCGGCAACCCCCTGTCGAATCCCGCCGGCACCGACATGCCAGGCAATCCCGCCAGATTGAGTGGCAGGGTGTAGATATCCTGGAGGTACATGGTCACCGGGTCATCCATATGCTCGCCCAGGGCGAAGGCCGGCGTCGGGGCCACGGGACCGGCCAGGATATCCACCTTCTCGAATGCACGGCGAAAGTCTTCGGCAATCAGGCGCCGAACCTTCAATGCCTTCAGGTAATAGGCATCGTAGTATCCGGCGGACAGGGAAAACGTCCCGGTCATGATGCGTCGCTTGACTTCAGTGCCAAAGCCTTCGGCGCGGGAGCGAATGTACAGATCCAGGAGATCTCGCGGGTTTTCACAACGGTGTCCGAAACGCACCCCGTCGTAACGGGACAGATTGGAAGATGCCTCGGACATGGCAATGACGTAGTAGCAGGGAATGCAGTACGGGCTGTGGGGCAAGTTGATGTCCACAAGCTCCACGCCAAGCCCGGCAAGGGATGTCAGCGCCGCCTCCACCACCGCGCGCACGCCACTGTCCAGCCCGTCACCGTACCATTCCCGTGGCAGTCCCACCTTGACGCCCCGTAATGACTCGGACAGCGTCGTCATGTAATCGGGCACCGGCAGATCCACACTGGTGGAGTCCCGTGGGTCGACACCTGCCATGGCGCCCAGTAACAGCGCCGCGTCCTCGGCGTTCCGGGCGATGACCCCGCCCTGATCCAGGGAAGAGGCATAGGCAATCATGCCATACCGGGAAACTCGTCCATAAGTCGGCTTGATGCCAGTCACATTGCAAAATGAGGCCGGCTGCCGGATAGAGCCACCCGTATCGGTGCCCGTGGCAATGGGCGCAAGGCGCGCGGCCACGGCAGCGGCGGAACCACCGGAAGACCCACCTGGGACACGCTCCCCGTCCCAGGGATTTTTTACCGGTCCGAAGTAACTGGTCTCGTTGGAGGATCCCATGGCAAATTCGTCCATGTTGGTCTTGCCAAGCATAACCGTACCGCTCGACGCGATACGGGCAATGGCCGTGGCGTCATAGGGGGCGGAAAAGTTTTCCAACATGCGGGAACCACAGGTGGTTCTTACGCCCTGGGTACAAAAGATGTCCTTGTGGGCCACGGGGATACCCGTGAGCACTCCGGCGTCTCCGGCCGCGATACGCTTGTCGGCTGAACGTGCCTGTTCCAGCGCAAGCTCCTCGGTGACGGTAATGAAGCTGTTGAGCGTGGTATCCAGCCGCCCGATTCGATCGAGAAAGAACCGGGTGAGTTCCTCGCTGGAGATTTTGCGGCCTTGGAGTGCCGCCGACAATTCGGTGAGGGATTTATGATGCATGATTCAGTATAGGGAATTCGATAGTGGTCATGACCCAATGGTGAACAACGGGAAATTACTCGATGACCTTGGGTACCAGATACAGGCCCGTATCCACGAGCGGGGCGTTTTTTTGGAAATGTTCCCGTTGGTTGGTCTCGGTAATCTCGTCGGGCCGAAGCCGCTGGGTTGCATCCAACGGATGAGACATAGGTATGACTTCATTTGTCTCTACCTTTTCCATTTGTTTTACCAGATCCAATATGTTGGACAGGTCGCGCGCATAACGCGCGATATCTTTCTGATCAATGGCCAGGCGGGCCAGATGGGCGATTTTCTCGACGTCGGCCTTATCCATGATATGGGTTCTCTCCGGTGGGCATGTTTCAATGCTGGAAATATCTTCGTGTGCAATTCTTTCCGTAATTTACCGACGCTGATTTCAGTACCCTTTTCCGAATACCTGGAACCGGCAAAATAACGGTTTGGAAAAGGTTGAGCGCAGGATGAATATTAGTGTCTTGCATACAGCCGGACAACCGCTTGCGCGAGTATTGTATCGCTGCTACAGTGCCTCGGTCTTGTTCGGATGGCACGTTCGACGAGTCGTCGCACGAATATAATTGCTGTCCACGATGATTATAGTTTATGTATCGGAAAAACAGGGAAAGTGTTTTTTCTGTTGAGTATCTTACCTTCGGGAGAGAGTTGATTCGCTATGATACGCCGTCTCAGAGGGGTCTTCTCCGATGATCTGTCGATCGATCTCGGCACCGCCAATACGCTGATCTATGTCCGTGGGAAAGGGATCGTTTTAAACGAACCCTCCGTCGTTGCCATTCGTAGTGAGCGCGGTAGCGGCTCCGGACAAAGTATCGCCGCCGTCGGAGAAAAAGCCAAACAGATGCTCGGTCGCACACCGGCACACATTATTGCCATTCGTCCTCTGAAAGATGGTGTCATTGCGGAATTTACCGTCACCGAAAAAATGCTCCAGTATTTTATACACAAGGTGCATGAAAATCGGTTCCTTCGTCCTAGTCCCCGCGTGTTGGTTTGTGTCCCTTGCGGCTCCACCCAGGTGGAAAGACGCGCCATTCGTGAATCCGTATTGGGTGCCGGAGCCAGGGAAGTCTATTTGATAGAAGAACCCATGGCGGCGGCCATCGGTGCCGGTCTTCCCGTGAGCGAAGCAAGCGGTTCCATGGTGCTGGATATTGGCGGGGGTACCACGGAAGTGGCGGTAATCTCACTCAATGGCATCGTGTACTCGGAATCGGTTCGGATTGGTGGTGATCGTTTCGATGAGGCCATTATCAGCTACGTTCGCCGCAATTATGGCACGTTGATAGGGGAAGCGACCGCCGAACGCATCAAGCATGAGGTCGGTTCCGCATACCCGGGCAATGAAGTCAAAGAGATCGAGGTGCGTGGACGGAATCTGGCCGAGGGTATTCCACGCAATTTCATGCTAAACAGCAATGAAATTCTCGAGGCCCTGCAAGAACCTCTGTCAGGTATCATTACTGCGGTGAAAACCGCACTCGAACAAACGCCGCCGGAACTGGGCTCGGATGTATCGGAAAGGGGAATGATATTGACCGGCGGCGGAGCCTTGTTGCGTGACCTGGATCGCTTGATAATGGAGGAGACTAGTATCCCGGTTCTGCTTGCCGATGAGCCACTAACCTGTGTGGCGCGTGGTGGCGGTCTTGCTCTGGAAATGGTGGATCAGAAAGGAATAGATATTTTCGCGCCGGAGTGATTTCCGACCAATCCCATGGCGGTTGGTTGAAAGTTACTGGAAAAGCCGCAAATATGAAACTCATCTTGCACTTCCTTCGCGGCATTGAGAATGCGCCCGGAATCCTCATTAAGGAGAGCTGACAAACCCACCTTGCACTCCCTTGCTCCCTAACTGCGTTAAAATCCGTGTGAAGTATATCCTGCACACTGCAGCCTTATGATAAGGCAATGATTATCAAGCCTGCCCAGCCATTATTCGTTCGTCATCCCTCCGCGAAAGCTCGGCTTATCGTGTTTGTTCTACTTTCCCTTGTGCTGATGATATCCGACCATTACGGAAAATATCTCGATACAGCACGAGGAGCGCTGCTGGCAGTCGTATTACCACTGCGCTACGCAGTGGATCTGCCGGTTCGAATTGTCTCCTGGGCTGGCACCAATCTGGTATCCCATTCTTCCCTGATAGCGGAAAATGACCGCCTACATCGTCAACACTTTCTGGATCGAACGCAGCTCGGAAAGCTCGCCGATCTGGAGGCTGAAAACAATCGCCTACGAAAACTGCTCGGCACCTCCGAGAAAGTCCGTGAGCAGGGATTGATCGCCGGGCTCATGGCGGTGGATATGGATCCATTCAGTCGGCGGGTCGTGCTTGACAAAGGCGCGCGCGATGGTGTCGCGCCTGGATATTCACTCATAGACACCGAGGGCATCATGGGCCAGGTAGTCGAGGTGGGGCTCTTTTCCAGCACCGCGCTCCTGATTACCGATCCGAGTCATGCGCTCCCAGTGCAGATAAACCGGAACGGTTTCCGCTCCATTGCCCTAGGTACCGGTATTCAGGATTTACTGGAATTATCCCATATACCTAACAGCGTGGAGATCCATATTGGTGATACACTGGTTACGTCCGGTCTCGGCGGACGATTTCCCGCAGGATACCCCGTTGGAACGGTTACCAGCATCGAACGCAATAACAGTCAATCGTTTGCCAAGATTCTGGTAAAACCAAATGCGCAATTGGAGCGGAATCGTGAAGTGTTATTGGTTAATCCGGTGCCTCGGACACCGGTAAAGGATACCTTGGCGGAAGATACACCGACCGAAGATGCCGGGGAAACGAAAATGGCGATTCCCGAGATATGAGTTTTGCCAAACATAACGGTGGTTGGACCATCGCGATCAGTTTTCTGATCGCTTTTTTGCTGGCGGAGTTGCCGCTTCCTGTCTGGGCGGCTATTTGGCGTCCGGCCTGGGTGGCCATGGTCTTGATCTACTGGTGTCTGGCCATTCCCGAACGCGTTGGCGTGGGTATCGGTTGGCTGGCGGGTCTGACCCTTGATGTTCTTGGGGGGAACCTGCTGGGGCAGCATGCATTGGGTCTGTGCATCCTGGCGTTTATCGCGGGCAGATTTCACCAACCGATTCGGGTCCTGCCTATCTGGCAACAGGGTATCGGTATATTCTGGCTGATAACGCTATATCAGTTAGTGATTTTGTGGACCAATGGCATCCAGGGTCGTCCGATACCGAACTGGGCCTACCTTTCCTCGGCGCTTACCAGCACCATGCTTTGGCCATGGGTATTTGTTGTTTTGCGTGATATGCGCAGAAAATACAGAGTCACCTGAGCGGTATGCAAATCGGCCTGACGATTAAAAACATCGCTGATGAGTTGAATCTGTTTCGTGCTCGGGTAATCACCGCCTATTACCTGATCATCGTATTATCCTTGATGCTCATCGCTCAGCTCACCAGGCTTCAGATTTTCGAGCACGAACACTTCCAAACGCTTTCACGTGACAATCGCGTCAAGCTTACCCCTATAGTGCCGGACAGAGGGTTTATCTTTGACCGGCATGGTGTGGTTCTTGCCAAAAACACACCTTCTTATAGTCTGGAGGTCGTACCGGAAGACGTTCCCGATATCGAGGCTATGTTACGGGAGATGGCCGGCATCATCGATATCGACGAAGGCGATAAAAATCGATTTATGCGATTGTTGGGGCGAACCTATCGTTTCCAAAGCATCCCTCTCAAGCATCGCCTGACCGAGGTGGAGGTTGCCCGTTTCTCGGTAAACCGCCACCGTTTTCCCGGTGTCGATATCCAGGCACGACTGACCCGTGATTACCCTCAGGGCGCTATGGGGGTACATGCCGTCGGTTACGTCGGTCGTATCAATGAACAGGAATTGACACAGTTGGATCCGGTTGATTACCGGGGTACCAATTACATCGGTAAAACCGGCGTGGAACAGGCCTACGAAAACCTGTTGCACGGGGATGTCGGATACCAGCATGTAGAGATCAACGCTCAAGGCCGTACCTTGCGGGTTCTATCCGGCACACCGCCCGTGCCGGGCACGGATTTATATCTCACCATAGATGCATCGCTCCAGGCAGTGGCCGAAGCCGCGCTAAAAGAAGAAAAGGGTGCGGTGGTCGCTATCGAACCCACGTCCGGGGACATATTGGCGCTGGTTAGCATGCCTGGATTCGATCCGAATCCCTTCGTGCGTGGCATCAAGGAAGATGCCTATCGAATCCTGCGAACCTCTCCGAAGCAACCGTTGTTCAACCGGGCCTTATTAGGTCAATATCCTCCCGGCTCTACCATCAAGCCCTTTATCGGACTTGCCGGACTGGAACGCAATCCGAATCTTATCCGCCACCGAATGTGGTGTTCCGGTTGGTATAGCCTCAAGGACGATAAGCGCATCTATCGGGATTGGAAACGGGATGGGCATGGGCAAATGAATCTACATCGCGCCATCGTTCGGTCATGTGATGTGTACTTCTATCAGCTCGCTCTTGCGCTCGGCATAGATGATCTGCGCGATTCCTTGATCCGTTTCGGATTTGGCCAGACAACCGGCGTCGATCTTGTCGGTGAGATGTCCGGGTTGATGCCTTCCCGTGCATGGAAACGCGCCAACCGCAAAGAAGAATGGTTTCCGGGAGAGACGCTGATCACCGGGATTGGCCAGGGATTCACGCTGGCAACCCCGCTGCAATTGGCGGTGGCAACCGCGACGCTTGCCACGCGTGGTATGCGGTTTGCCCCGAGAATCGTAGACCGGCTGATAAAGCCGACAGGCGAGGAAATCATTGTGCCCCCGGTACGCGCCGGCACGATCACGGTAAGCGACGAGGCCAGTTGGACTCAGATTACCGATGCCATGATCGGTGTCGTCCACGAGGTCGGGGGAACAGCCCGTGGCGTGGGTATCGGGTGTACGTATCCCATGGCCGGAAAAACCGGAACCGTCCAGGTGATCAGTTTAGACCCGGACGAAGAATACAAACGGGAAGAACTCGACAAAAAACTCCACGATCACGGGCTGTTTATCGCCTTTGCACCGGCGAATAAACCGCGGATCGCTGTCTCGGTCGTTGTGGAAAACGGCGGCAACGGCAGCCAGTCGGCCGCTCCGATTGCGCGTACGATTTTAGATCACTATCTTTTAGGGAGTGAAGCGCCTGCCATTGGCGACCATTCCGACAGATGAGTTTAGAGCGTGTCTGAAAATTCCCGGTCGTCGCGAGGCGGTAGCCCGATTGCGGTCCCGCAAGGCGCGATCGGTGCAAAATCGGGGAGTGTAGCGAGCTACATGACGCGATTTTTGACTCTTTCGCAACGCAGCGGGCCACAATTCGGGGGCCGCCGCAGTAGACTGGGGATTTTTAAGACACGCTCTTACAGATAGCTCACATCTTTCGATGTCGATAGCAGCTTGTTTACATGGAGAAAATGAGTTGAACATATTTCCGAGCTCGCCGGAACATACACGAAATCGTTTTGCCCATAGATCGCAACGGCTACATTTGGACCTTCCATTATTACTAGGTCTGCTTCTGCTCTCGATTATCGGGCTTCTCGTGTTATACAGCGCAAGTGGTCAGGACTTACAACTCGTTGTGCGTCAGGCTGTTCGTCTCGGCATGGCATTTGGCGTCATGCTTGTGGTGGCACAAATCACGCCACACCTGTTTTTCTACTGGACCCCCTGGCTATATGCACTCGGTATTCTCCTTTTACTGGCAGTGTTGGTGGCGGGGGAGATGAGCGGTGGCGCGCAGCGCTGGTTGCAACTGGGTGTCGTGCGCTTTCAACCTTCCGAGATGCTCAAGATCATCGTACCGATGATGATCGCTTATTTCTTTGTCGATAAAGAACTACCACCCAAGGTTATCCATGTCATCGGCGCCATGCTGCTTGCGTTGGTGCCGGCTATTCTGGTTGCCTGGGAGCCGGATCTGGGGACGGCATTACTCATCCTGTGCGCGGGTGGGTTTGTGATATTTTTCGCCGGCATCGGGTGGAGATTCCTGCTCTCACTTGGTGTTCTTGCCACGGCATGCGCGCCATTACTTTGGTTTTTGATGCATGATTATCAACGTCAAAGAGTACTGACGTTTTTCAACCCGGAACAAGACCCGCTCGGTGCGGGCTATCACATCATTCAATCCAAGATTGCCATTGGTTCGGGTGGGTTATTTGGTAAAGGTTGGTTGAATGGCACGCAATCACAATTAGATTTTCTCCCTGAACGCTCCACGGATTTTGTGTTTGCGGTCGTTAGCGAAGAGTTTGGGTTACTGGGGATTATCGCCCTGTTTGCAGTGTACCTTTTTGTCATCTTTCGAGGACTTTACCTTACGCTCAATACCCAGGAACTGTTTGGTAGGTTGTTGGGAGGCGGCTTGGTGATGACATTTTTTGTCTATGTCTTTGTCAACATCGGAATGGTCAGTGGCCTGTTGCCGGTAGTCGGCGTACCGTTACCACTATTGAGTTATGGGGGATCTTCCCTTGTTACGCTGCTAGCGGCCTTTGGTATCCTTATGTCGATGAATACCCATAGAAGGTTACTGTCGGATTAAGAGCCTGCCGGGAAAATCCCCGGTTTACTGCGGTGGCCCCCGAATTGTGGCCCGCTGCGTTGCGAAAAAGTGAGAAATCAAGTCATGTAGCTCGCTACACTCCCCGATTTATCACTTTCCGCGCCTTGCGGGACCGCCATCGGGCTACCGCCTCGCCACGACCGAGAATTTTCAGACACCCTCTAACGGCCAACAGTGCAATACGCGATACCGGACGCCGGTGGGTAGGGTCAGGGATTCCACCAGGCAAAAATCCTCTACCGGCCATTGCACGGGCGTGTGAGGAGAGCTTCCCGCCGGTTTGCCGGCCTTGCGAACCAGTGTCAGGTGTGGCGTGAATGGATGCGCCGCCGGGGCAAAACCACAAGTGGCGAATCCTCGATTTAGTTTTTCGACCAAGGAAAGCAGTGCCGGCGGCGTTCTTGAGATGCCGGACCAGATAATCCGCGCTCGCGGGAAACTACCTATCCGATCGAGACACAAATCGAATGCCGGTGCTGTGATACCTGCCGCTACTTTTTCGATGCAGCCTTGCTGGACGGCATCTACCGAGCCTAGAAAAACGAGTGTGATATGGAAGTTTTCCGCCGGCACGGGCCTGCCGTCGAAGGCCATGGCCTTTTGTAGATTCTTTAACGCCTTTCGTGCGGTCCCGGTTGGCCACAACGCGAAAAAGAGCCGGTGGACCGTCTCGCTTTTGGGTTGATTGGTTTTCATGGAATTTGGGGGCATCAAAATGGCATTTATTACGGAACCGGCCGGATATTCCAAAACAGCACTGTCCGACTTACAAGGCGCCTGGGGCAACTTGAGAGATGCCGTTGTCGATAATTTCGGGTTTCCGGGTTCCGACAGGCTGCTCTTTCATATCGACGAGGCAATGAGTTGGGAGTGCGTCAGGAACCTGAGGTTGATGAAAGAAACGTTTCTTCTTGTGCAGAATCTCTCGGTACAAGGTAATGCCCCGAAGGAGGTTATTGACTGGGTCGGTACTGTCCGTGAAGAAATGGAAGAGGTCTTTTCGGCACTCGCGGAGGGCGAGAAGCTATAGATCCGATAGAACGTGATACCTCATTGAATCAGCATAAGATCACGGGCTATGGCGCCATTGATGACTTTCACCGCGGTCGGCGATAGCGCCCAGGTTTTTACCACAGGATGAAGAGCCCGCACCAAAGCCTCCTGCAGTGGTTTCAGCCACCGATCTGGATGATGGTTTACCACTAACACTAACCGAAAATCCATATTATCAGGTTCGACTCGCTTAAAAGGCTCGGAAAGCTCGGCCTGGGAATGCCTTCCCAAACGAGCGGCCAACCATAAACTCATAGCATTGGTAAGCTTTAGGCGAATCTCGTCGATGAATTCGTCGAAATTGGGTTGAGTTTCCGGTCGAGGCGTACTCGACTTGGCCTCCACAACCCAAATGACAGGTGGCTTTTTTTCCGCCGAAGTGCGCAACAGCAAAAACTCGGCAACCTTTACCCCTGGTCCAATTCCCCGATAAATCTCGCTTCGTTCGATCGGGAAGCAATACCCTTCCTGGAAAGGACCAAAATTCATTCCTGATTCGCTGAACGATTCGGCGCGATTCATCCCAGGCTCAACTCCACCTCTTCTTTGTAAAGCCGGATCGACTCACGGATGATCGGGTTTTCCGGCATCCCCTCCTTCAAGTTTTCAGATACCCATTCCCCGTCTTCCCGATACGAGATAATCGGGATCGACAGCCCGCTTTTCTGCGCGAGGAGAAACAGTTTTCCGACCACGAAATAGGAATGGCTAGCCAGAAAGAATTGAATACCGCGTTCCGCCAGCAAGGCCACAATGTCAAGTAGTTTATAGACAGCTTTAGGGTGCAAGGCAGATTCCGGCTCATCGATAAAAACAATAGAGTTCGGGTCGAGATAGCGATTCCCGAGCAAAGTATCCAGGATGGCGATCTTTTTTACACCCTCCGAGGTAACCCCCATTGGAAACTTCTGATTGCCACGTTTGAATTGCCAGCGCCCGGATACCTCGTCGTACTCCACCTTGCCGCCGATAATGTCATCAAGTCTTTTCCGCGATTGGGCAAACTCCGCATAGTTTCTGCCCCCCTTGGGGGTATCACGCAGAGCCCTGGCCAGATCCAAATAGGTATCATCAAAACCGAATGACTTATCTTGCTCTCTGGATTTAAGGATAACCGGTTGCAATGACAGTACTTCCTTGGCGGGCAAAAAGATCGAGTTACTGTCTTTCCGTGGCTCGACGTGATTCTCCAATTGTGTGATCTGTTTCGTTGTATCCTTACCGAACCGATAGCTGAATTGGCGATCGTCCACAAGGATTTCGCATGATAGTGGCCGGTCGGCGCCTTTGGTGACCAGTTCACCGATCCGATCCGCCTGAAAGGTCCAATAAAGTTTTTCGGCCAGGATCTCCGATGCGGATTTTAATTCGTCATCACCGCGTCGATACTCTTCAAGCGTGCGCATGGCGCTGTAAAGCACTTTGAGCAGAAAGGTTTTGCCACAACCGTTATCGCCAATCACTAAGTTGATCTTCCCAAGGTTAGACCACTCAAGTTGCTTAAGAGGTCCAAAGTTCTGCAATTTGGCTTTACTGAGCATAGGTGATTCCTGGTAGATTATGACAAGATTCCCCCCCTGCATGGTCAAGAACGGATGATTTTCCACGCAGCGAAATCATGTCCGATACTCGGCATTGATGCGCACATACTCGTAAGAAAGATCACAGGTCCACACCACCGTATCCTCAATGCCGCGCCCGAGCTCGACGCGTACCGTAATATCGGAAGCCCGCATGGCGCGTTGACCTTGTTCTTCCGTATATTCCTCGGCTCGCATGCCCGAGGCCACGATGCAGACATCACCCAATGATATTCGGACATTGGTGATATCGAGATCCGAAAGGCCTGCTCTTCCCACGGCGGCCAGGAGCCGTCCCCAATTGGGATCGGCGGCAAAAAAAGCGGTTTTAACAAGTGGTGAATGGGCGATGGCAAAGGCAACCTGATCGCATTCGGCCTTGGTTTTTCCTCCTTGTACTTCCACCGTAATGAATTTTGTCGCCCCTTCCCCATCTCGGATCATGGCCCTCGCCAGCGTCTCGCAAACCTGCGTGACACCCTGCTGGAATGCCTGATAGTTTTCTGTCTGAATATCGTTAATGGCCGGAATATCAGCAAGGCCGGTCGCCATGAGTACGCAGGCATCGTTGGTGGAAGTATCTCCATCCACCGTAATGCGGTGAAAGGAATGGTCCACGGCATGCGCCAGGGCATGGCGCAATGGGGCATGAGCAACGGGGGCGTCCGTTGCCACGAAGGCAAGCATGGTGGCCATATTCGGTCGAATCATGCCGACACCCTTGGCGATACCGGTGATGGTAAAAGGGCCGTCCGCTGTATCGATAGTTTGGGAAACCAGTTTCGGTACGGTATCCGTGGTCATTATTGCCCACGCGGCCCGCACCCAGCCGTCGAGGCGAAGATCATTGACCGCAGAGACGATACCCGTCCGGATATGATCCACGGGTAACCGTTCCCCGATGACACCGGTTGAAAACGG
>JABDQX010000305.1 GCA_013042035.1 Gammaproteobacteria bacterium | reverse complement strand
GTGAAAACCTCTTCGTGTTCTTAGGCTATCGACGCGCACCCACCCCTTCATCTGATAATCTCCCGGTTCAAGGAATAATCTCTGCCATATATGCTGATAACGAGCCTTGAAATCCCGGAGAACCACTCGCAGCGCCTTCTTACCGGTTGCCCCGAAGGCAGTGATTGTCGTACCTGCCTGTGTCGATTTTGGCGAATGAACAATCCAGTCGAATCCGGCATTATCGGGCTCGATTTCGAACCCGCCGTTGTAGATTAGGCCCAGATGGTGCCGTTCCTCCTTTGAAAGGCCTTCCATCCAAACAAGGTAAGCTTCTTTTGTCAACCCCTCTTTTAGCAAACGTTTGACAAACGCCCGGCGCTCTCTTGCGGTTGGTGGATAAACTTGGTTTTTTTCAAGTTCCGCAAAGACTGCTTGTACGGATTCTGTCGCACGCGCCGTCCTTGCCAGCACCTGAAAAAAGTCCTCCCACCACGGTGGTTTGTTGTCGATGACATCGTGCAACAGATGACGTGCCGTGGGATCTTCGGCCACCGATGAAAACACCGGGAAGAGTTGCTTTTTTGTATCCGGGTTTGCCATCAGTGCATCCGACCACAGGGCAATGGCGCGACTATCCTCGCCACGCTCCGCCCAGTGTTTGGCGGCGGCGATAAGGATATTGGCATACGATGGATTGAAGGAAACAGCTATTTCGATAAGACGACTGGCAAGGAGCGGGTCGGTTTCAAGACCTGAAAGCATGAGTATTGATTCGGCATTCACGGGTCTCGCATCAATGGCGTCTCTCAATAGATTTTCGGCCTGTTTCGGATCCTTGTTGAGTTGGCTACGGGCAAGGGTATTTAATGCATCGGGGCAGGACTGATCCCACCTGAGTGCCCGCTGAGCGGAAGCGGTTTCGTTATATTCGGCCAAATGGCGCGCCATACCGTACTTGATGACAACAACCATCGATATCACGATGAGCAACAAAATGACAATTCGTGTGGCCAGCTTTTCCGCCATTGAACGGACATGATGCAAGACATTGTGCAAAAGAGCGCCTAGCATACCAAATCAAACGGAAGGATTATCCAAGGCCCGAGGTGTCTTGGTCCCATAGCTATAGTCGTAGTTGTACGAGTAGCTGTAGTAACCATATCTGGTTTCACGGTCCATCCTGGTGAGAATAGTCCCAACCAAAGTCGCCCTGGCGCTACGCAGGCGTTTGATTGAGCCATCGACAATACTTCGGCGCAAGTTACCCGAGGCTGCTATGAATACAGTTGCATGGGCCAGGTTCGATAAAACCAGCGCATCGGCAAGACCTACGACAGGTGGACTGTCGATGATGATGTAATCGAAACGATCCAGTGCAATATTGAGTAGTTCGAGCATCTTCGAACCTGACAGCAACTCGACCGGATTGGCCGGCGATGGCCCTGCGGGAATCACGAATACCTTTTCAATTTCGGTAGAGTACGTGACTTCGTAGGGTTTTCGGTCACCGGTTAGATAGCTGGACAGACCGGGTTGATTGTGGGTAAGCCCAAAAAGCCTATGTAAAGATGGGTTGCGCATATCACCATCGATTAACAAAACAACGTTACCCGCTTGAACAAAAGCGGTGGCAACACCGATCGCGGAAGTGGTTTTACCCTCGACCGGACCACTGCTGGTGAAGTGAAGAATTTTAGGGGTACCATCATGGGTCGAGAAAAACAGCCCGGTTCGGATGGAGCGGTAGGCCTCGGCCAGAATGGAATTGGGTACACGATACGTCAATAAAGCGATCTCTTCTTCACCTAGCGCCTCTTCACGGCTGATATCCGGTGTGACACCGAGTAACGGTAAACCCAGGTGCTTCTCAAGCTCCTCACCGGTTTTAAGGGTGTCGTCGAATTTTTCGAACACAAAGGCAATCAGACATCCGCCAAATAGACCGAGCATCAATGCGATCTTCAAATTTCGTGATAGATTGGGTTTATATGGGTAGCGGGGCACCTCGGCTTTATCGATAACGGCAATGTTATTGGTGCTGATACCGGCGATAAGGTCGACTTCCTTCATCCGCTGGAGCAGGACCTCATAGAGCTGGCGGTTGGCTGAAACATCTCTCTTGAGCGTTTGATAATCAGTGTTTTGATCCTGGAGCGATAACACCTTTTCCTTGATATCAGCAACCCGAGCCCGAAGCTTGGCCTCCTGTTTAGCATATGCGACAGCACTTTTCCCGGCCGAGGCCAGAATAGCTTGAAACGCATCGGAAAGTTTTTGTTCGATATCATCGATCTGTTCTTGGAGTTTCTCCATGCTCGGGTAACCGGGTTTTAGCCGCTTGAGATTTTCATCGTACTCGGCCTGCAATTCCTGTTTGCGCGTTTCCAAGGATTGAATCGTTGAGTCATCCG
>JABDQX010000304.1 GCA_013042035.1 Gammaproteobacteria bacterium | reverse complement strand
GATTATAGCTTCTCAACGTCTTCCGCCTCATGCCCCCACACTTCATGCACCAGGGGAGTTCGGTTGAGCGCCTCCCGATATAAATACCACGAAGGCATTAGCGTATCCATCAGATCCCGGAAATGTTCGTTGTGGCGCCGTTCGATGAGGTGGGTCATCTCATGGACCAAAATATACTCCAGACATGAAGGCGGTTTTTTGGCCAGCTCCTGATTCAGCCAGATGCGCCGCGCCTCGGTGTTGCAGCTACCCCAGCGTGTTTTCATCTTTCTGATGCGTACCTCGGCGACCGCTATCCCGACCTTGGGCTCCCACTTCGTGAGAAGCGGTGGAATTCGCTCGCGGAGTTGTTGCCTATACCACTGTTGAAGCACGATTTCACGCCTGCTCCGATCAGCTCCGCGCGGAACACGCAGCTCCATCGTCGTATTATCTGGCAGACGGATCGATGGTGAACCATCATGCTCGATCACGTTGAGCCGGTAGCGTAGCCCCCCGAAGTAGTGGCTTTCACCGGTCACGAATTCCCGCTGTGACTGGCGCTCCTGACGATCGAACTTCAGTTGCTCCCGGCGAATCCAGCCCAGGCGTGAAATAACGGCAAGCCGCACGGCCTCGTCATCAAGACGTAACGGTGCCGCGATCCGAATCCGTCCATTGGGTGGATAGACACCCACATGGAGGTTTCTGATATCTTTTCGAACGACCTCCACCGGTGTTCCTCGCACCTCGATTTGGTGATATTCAGTCGTCACGCTGCGCCTTCACGATCTCGAAGATGGTGTTTACCAGCTCATCATCCTCACCAAGCACCGATTCGATGGCGTTGCGGACCTCGCGCTCCTTGAATTTTTTTCCGCGCCAGTCCGCTTTCTTTATTTGGCCAATAGCGTCATTCACGGCCAGCGCCGTTGCTTCCCTGGAATTCATGGCGGGTTTACTGCCGTAGTGCGCCAGCGGCGCTCGCACCATCGAGTCCTGCTCTTTTTCCGGCAGGTTATCGTACAGTGCTCGTAGTGGGGCGGTATCGATGCAGGAGGGATAGGACGGTCCGTTTGAACCATTCATTTTCCTGGTAAGTTCGACGATCCCAGCCAGGTACGCCTTATAGTCCAAAACCCCTTGCCTGCGCTCCAGGATCAAGGCGTCCAGCAGCTCGGACATCTTGGCGTAGTGCTTCGGATTGACTGCCATATCGTCGAGGATAACCCGGCGAACGTTATTTTCAATCGTTTCGGCCACTGCGTCTTGATTCTCGCGCAGCCGCCTGGGCAGCGCATCGATTGCCGCCTCCCCACGGTCGACGATCAGTTGCACCAGGGTCAAATCGTCGAAGGCCGACAGCTTCTCGCTTTCCTCGGCCCGGATGTAGGCGTCCAGCAGGTGGCGCATGGCCAGCTCGTATTTCTTCAGATCAATATAGTCACCGCTGGCGAGTTGCACCTCCCCTCGAACATTTTCGTAATGTTTGATCTCGGCCTTGATTTCGTTCGCTTCCACGTCCGAATATCCGGCCTGACGCATCTCGTTGGCGAGGTTTGCATAGGCACGCAAAAACGCGGCGGTGAGTTTATAAAGGGCAACCCGCTTGGGTTCATTGTTCTTGAGCTGTGTCGCGTTACCGCTCTCGATAGCGCAAAAATAGCGCAGGTAGGCCTGCGTATCGTACGGTGGTGCCACCGGCTCGCACAGGGCCTTGATGGCCTCGCGCGTCTCCTCCAACCGTTTGCGGCCCTGATCCAGACGATCTTTTAACAAACCCGCCACGTCCGCTTTGTCATAGCCGCCGAAGGCCTCTCCGGTATAGTCCCTGATAGATTGCTCCAATGAGCGGAAAAGATCCTTGTAGTCGATGATGTAACCGTATTCCTTGTCCTCTCCATCCAGGCGATTTACCCGGCAGATGGCCTGGAAGAGCCCATGGTCCTGCATGTTCTTGTCGATGTAGAGATAGGTCGCCGATGGCGCGTCGAAGCCGGTCAGCAGCTTATCCACCACAATCAGGAGCTTCATTTGCCCAGGTTCTTCGACGAAGCGTTTTTTTACCTCTTTTTCGAACTTCTCGACCTTGCGCATCGCCTTATCCATCGGCTCGTCGAAGTGGGCTGCCAGCATCTCCCGATAGATCCGGTATTGGCTCAGTTTTTCGGTCAGTCCCTCACCGGTTTCTTCGCCCTTGATATCCGCCGGGGAGGGTTTGTAGGAGGTAACGATGGCGCACTTGCCCGCGAGATCGGTCTGCTGAAACATTTCGAAAAACCGGCAGGCTGAGAAAATACTGCCGGAGACCAGCATGGCGTTACCGTGGCCGCTTTTTAGTCGGTCGCGGGTCGCCATATCCATGAGGATATCGGCGACGATTTTCTCCAGCCGGCTTCGGGCGGAGAGCACCTTTTGCATGGTGCCCCAGCGCTGTTTGAGCTGGGCCTTGGCCATATCGGTCAGCCCCTGGGTATTCGACTCGAACCACTGGTCGATCCTTGTCTGGGAGGTAATGTTCTGGTCGATATCCCGTGCCTCATAGCGTAGATCCAGCACTACGCCGTCACGCACCGCCTCATCGTATTTGTAGATATGGATATACGGCCCGAAGGTCTCGATCGAACGGCGCTTATCGGCTTTGAGCAGTGGCGTACCGGTAAAGCCGATCAGCATGGCTCCCGGTAGCAGCGCCTTCATGGCGTCGTGGAGTTTGCCGGACTGAGTGCGGTGGCACTCGTCTACGAAGACGAAGATATTGCCCTTGAGGTGGAAGCCTTTGGACAGGTGGCCTCGGATATCTGCGAGGAATCCATCGACATCGCTTTCCTCGGATGCGCCGAACTTGTGGATCAGCGAGCACATTAACCACTCTTCATTCGTGTTCAGTACCCGGACAAGGTCCGCGCCGCTCTTCGTGCGGTAGATTTCCTCATTGACACCCTTGAAGACGGTTTTGATTTGCTGATCCAGTTCGGTGC
>JABDQX010000302.1 GCA_013042035.1 Gammaproteobacteria bacterium | reverse complement strand
CGCTTGACCGGATTCCATCATGATGCCCGGCGGCATGACGCCGTGATGCAGATACCATGAATCGGTACGAACATCCGTTTCGGTGATGATGGACCCCAGTCCCATGGTGCCCGGTTCTCCCCGAATCTCCATTACCCGATCGGCCAGCAGCAGTGGGGGTTCCGGCATTCTTACCTGGCGAGCGTATTGGTCCTGTTTTTCGAACAGGGGACCGAACACCGATGAGATACGCCCGCTGGCCAACGCTTCCAGATCTCGGCGGCTGAATTGGGGTTCGGTTTTGGTCGGCATCTTCGATTGTACGGATGCCGGGGGCTTTTGCCTTGGAGCTGGGGCGATATCCGATGGCCTTTTTCCGACCGGCGCCGACGAAACCGCTCGGTGAGCCGGTGGCTCCCCGGAGACAATGCTCTCACGAGGCAACGATTCACTGCCTTTGGTGGATGCGCTTCGCTTATCCACCCTACCACCGTCTGCCGGGGTGCTTTGCTGGGGGCTCGCGCCTGGGACGCCCGATTCCAGCTCTCCCGGCGGATGGTTCGGGGCCAATGGCGCGCCTTGCAGGGGATCCGTTGTGGTCGATGGCATGGGACGAAGGCCTGAAAGGATCGCCAGATTTTCCATAAAACGTTCACGTCCCTGTCTCTGATGGCGTAAGTAATCCTGATGGACTTGGATGACTCCCCCGATGAAGTCTCCCAATGTGGGGGCTCTTGGTGGGAGATCTTTTCCTGGATCGTAGGGTGGATAAGGCCGTAAGGCCGCATCCGCCATGGGCGTTGAAGGTGGATGCACCCTCTCGGCTTTATCCACTCGATTGGGCCTCTCGTTGTCGGGTGCAATGAGAGACTCGATATGACCGTTCCTTACGGGATTTCTTACAGAAAAAGCGGTAGCAGGGGCCAGGAAATATGGCAAGGGTTGTTCTTGAATGTCGTTGGCGGATTCAGTGTGGAACTTTTCCGGTGTTTCCCATATCACCGTTGTCAGGGCGGGGGCGGGAATCTGTTGCGTCCCATCGCCGGATTCGGGCTCGATCTGCCTTGAATATTGTTGTGACGCGCTATCCCGTGGGACGGGAATCGATGGCCAACGGGCCGGGAATTCCATCATTCGAACCCTCTTTTGTTCTTCCTGGGGTGGAGAGCGCCAGGCATTGACCCGTTCAAAGGCGCTATTGAGCCTGTCCACATTCAACGGTTGGCCGGCTGCGAGTAGCAGGGCGGCCGCATCCAGGGCATGCGCCATGGGGCACTTGCCTCGTCGATCCAGGGCGATGGCCAGATGGGGCCGTTCCCCGAGGATCTCTCCCAGCACACGGACAGCATTGCCATCCGGACCGTGCTCCACGAATAGGCGCGCGCCGTCTTCCCAGGCGCGAAGGACCTCGGCACTGATGACATCGATCGCGTTTTCCTCCGAGGAAACCCCGAGTGTTACGGCAGGTTCAAGCCCAAGGATGTCCTGGGTCAATATGGCGTGTAATCGCCCCAGAACAGAAACGGCCGCGCGTTGTCTGGCCGGGTCTTCGCGCCACCGATTGGGATCGTCACGAATAAATTCGATGGTTTCTTCATCGGCGCAGGGCCATCGTTTTGCATATTCCTCCCACAGGGATGGCAATGCCAAAAGCAGCACCCGCCCCATCCTCGCGCGGGCCGCCGCCGCGCCAGTGAAAACGAAGGCGACTCCGCCCGTGACAGGCGCATCACAAAAGAACAGCCCCTTACCGGGTTTGATGGGCCGGGTTGTCGGTTCCAACCCATCCAGAAGTTCGATGGCCGCCTTGCGCCGAAGTTTCAGCATCTCGGGGGTTTTGGCCTGAATCACCATACGGCAGGGACCATGGATGGATGCCTCGCCCTTTTCCAAATTCTTTTTCAGTTCGCCGCGATCGGTCCCGGAGTAACAATGGAGAAAAATCGGTTCCGGCCCAACCGCCCGGGGAATGCTGTCCGGATGACGAGAAAGCGTCACGGTGGATCCACCGATAGACGTTACGTGCAAATCAGCACTTTTTGGAGAAAGCCGCGAGAGAAAAGGTTGGGATGAAGCCCCAAAGCCACGGGGACCGGGGAGTGCTTTCCCGGATACCGACAAAACACCCAATGCCACGTGCAGCAGAGAATCGGCCGCATAAGGAAAACCGAATCGCGCCGTCACGGGTTCCCGTTCCCAGGCGATCGTATCCACCTTCCCGTCCGTTTCCCGGTGGGAGTCAATTTCATTTATGCCAATTTTGGCCAGGATGGAATCGCCATCGCGTTCGGCATCGACCAGACGTTTCAAGGTTAGCGCCACGGCGGCATCACCGCTTTGCTGCGGGAGATGAGGAAAGTAGCTGCCCATGGCCCTTTCATGCACGGGATTGGTGGCTATCTCCACCGCGCCAACCACGGCCACGTTGAGTTCATTTCCGCGAAGCATTTCCATAGCAAGTCGCAAAGCTACTATGCCCCCTTCCGTTCCCCGGGCAACGGAAAATCCCATGCCACGCCAATCGAACAAACTGTTCAGGCGGTTGGCGAGAATGTTCCCCAGGACCCCCAACGATCCGGCTGAGGTAAGTTCTGGCGCTACTTTATCCAGCCCATCCTGTCCCAGTTCACCAAAGACATCAGGATAATGCCAGCGCAGGCAGTAACGTGCGATCTCTACGTCACACTCCATTCCTACCAGGAATCCGGTTCCGTCAGGGTCTTTACCAGGTAAGGAGGAAACCGCCTCCCGTACCGCCTGCATGAGAAAAAGCTGTTGAGGAATTGTCTGTTTGAGATCATTGGGGGGGAATCCCAAACCGGCAATCGGGAATGACATACGCTCCACTTGGCACGATGGATAAACGCTAGGTCGGTGCTCGAAAAGCGCACGGGTGGTCTCCGCGGCATTTTTTTGATTTCCCACTGCAAGCCCGACACCAACGACCACGATCTCCGGGACAATATCCTCGGAAACAGACGGTGGGGCTATCGGGCCGGCATCATTTATCCATTCTTCCAGTATCAAGTGGGCATTATTGCCACCGAAACCGAAATTATTAATTACCGCCAAGCGGGGTTTGCCATCAGACGCCCATGGTTCGGGGTTTTCCAAGACCGTAAACGGCCCCCGTTTCACGGCCAATGAAAGCGGGCGAGCATTGGGTGTGGGGGGGAAATAGCCGTGCTCCATGGCCGCCAGCACCTTGAGCAGGGAAGCCATACCCGAGGCGGTCGTGAGATGGCCCATGTTGGCCTTCAAGGAACTAAGCACCAGCGGTGTTTCCCGTGAACCGAAAATTTTTGCCATGCTGGTCAGTTCCACGGTATCTCCCAATATCGTACCGGTGGCATGACACTCGGCCAGGGAAACCCGCGCAGGATCGATTCCGGAGGCCCGGTAGGCCATTTCCATGGCGCGGATCTGCCCTCGTTCGTCGGGAACCAGCAATCCCTTGCTCCGCCCATCGTTGGAAAGCCCAATGTGACGAATAACCCCCAGAATCGAGCGCCCTGCTGCAATCGCGTCCTGCAATCGCTGCAAAACCACCACCCCCGCACCTTCCGCATGTAGCAGACCATCGGCATTTTGATGGAAAGGACGACTAAGGCCGCTGGGGCTCATGGCCTGCATAGCAGCGAAACCCATACGTAAAAAAAGGTCATCCCCATGATTCGAAGCACCCGCGAGCACCATATCAGCACGTTTTTCTTGCAGCTCACGGCAGGCGAAGTAGAGAGCATAGAGTGAAGAGGCGCAGGCAGCATCCAGCGAAAAAGCAGGACCTTTGGCGCCTAGGGCATTAGCGACTCGGGACGCCAAGGAACCGACGATAAACCGATGATGGGACTGCGTTTTGTTTTCTCGACCAAGCCAAACCGATTCAGCGTACTGAACCAATTCCGTGGTAGGAAAAGCCAAATTTCCTATCACAACATCGGTTTTTTCCGGCAGCGTATCGACTCTGGCTTCGGCAAGTGCCTGACGGGCACTGTGGAGTAGCCACCGAGTCATGGGATCCAGTGTGCTCACGGTCTGTTTCGGGAGTTGAAAGCCTGTTGGGTCGAAAACCGCATCGAACCCCGTTACGTATCCGCCTTTGTCGGTAACGATTCGTTCGGGGAAGGGAGCGTCCGAGCCAGGCAGAACGATTTTTGGATCCAATCCCCAATAACCCTTGGGGGGCGTATCTATGACACACCGTCCTTCCTCTACTAGTTTCCATAACGCGGCAGGATCGGAGGCCCCAGGCAACATGCAGCCTCGACCTATGATGGCAATGGGCTCGAATACGGTCATTTTGTTATCCGGCTGCTCAATATTTGTCATCTGGAAGGAAAGTTATCTCCACTTGCTCCATTTGCGCCAGAACCGCGTCCTGGTTGTCCAAGAGGGTAACGTCATAATACGCCTGATATTGATTGCTTTTGGTGCAACGGAATCGGCATCTAATCCTCCCAGGCCAACGGGACTGGTAGGATGCGAAGATGAAGCGCCCTATCCCGGAGATCAGAGAGACTCGTTTGCGCTGCCGATGGCCCCACAGGAGAAGCAACTGCAGAGCGCCATCGAGCACCAGGGGATCGATCACCCAGGCACCTCCCTCCCCCCAGTCCCTTTCCGAAAGGGTAACGAGTACGCCTTCACCCCCTTCGTCATCACAACCTTCCAGTTGTTCGATCGCCTGGAACCGAGGACCGTGAAATAAGATATCCCGACAAGCCCGGGATAGATCCCAGGGCCAATTTCCGGAACTTTTCGCTGGCACGGGAAGTGCATTCGGCATGGCGGTAAAATCCTTGGCAAACAGGATGTCACCCTTGAAATGAACCTTGCCATCGGACGATAAAAGCGCACTATTACAGCGCAGCAGAGGCTCTTCCCCGTCCCCGGTTCGGTTTTCTCCTCGAATTTTCAACAACACCGGAGAGGTAGCAAAATCATCCAGATGCACGCCCTTGACTACTTGGAATTCTTCCATCCCTACCACGGTATGGTTTGGCTCCGATGCCCGTGCGGCGCGCAGCATCCACTCCATGGCCATCACTGCGGGCAGCACGATGCTCCCCCGTACAGTGTGATCGACCAGATAATCGTGGGTATGTTCGGAGACCCGTATTTCACTCCATGACTCGGGTGCAGGTTCCTTAATGTGGGGAAGACGACCATCCCTACTCGGTCCACTGACCACCAGCTCTACTGCCCGGGAAGTACCGGCTATTTCCCGAGTCATAAATTCCCCGCCCGCTGCCAAGGGAATCAACGGTATGCCTGCTTTTTCAAAATGGGCTTTCAGGGCCGGCGTCACCATTCCTCCCTCCCAGGGACCCCAACCGAGAGAGAGCACCCGGCACTCAGGCCCCCGTGTTCGCGCCTCGGCCTGCGCCACTTTATTGAGCAACTCATTGGCCATGGCGTAATCGCATTGCCCCGAATTCCCCTGACGGGCCGCAATAGAGGAAAACATCACCAAGAGTTTCAGCGGATCGCCACGGGTGGCATCCATAAGCCCCTTGAGTCCGGTGACTTTAGTTTCGAAAACTCTCTGGAACTGCTCCAGGGTTTTGTCCGCGATAGCCTTGTCGGCCAGCACCCCCGCGCCATGGATCACGCCACACACGGGCCCCCACTCACGGCGGATGGGTTCGAGCATCGCATTCAGGCTCTCGCTATCGCGTACATCCACGGCGCGATAGACCGCCTCGGAACCAGCCTCCTCCAGGTTCTTGAGTGTCCCACGGACTTCCCGCCCGGCCAGTATTGCAGCGGCCTTTGCATTGAGTTCCTTCGGTGTAACTTGTACCCCCTGGGCCTTCATGGTTTTCAGCAGCAGGGATTTCAGGGATGCATCGTCATTGGCCTCGGCGAATCCTGCCGGCTCTTCTACCAAGGGTGTGCGTCCGAGCAACACGAAGCGGCACCGGGCAGCCTGTGCCAGGGGAATCAGCGTGGCGGCGGTAACCCCACGGGCTCCGCCGGACACTACGATCACATCTCCCGCTTCGATCGGCAGGGCGCCCGGTTCCGGTTGGGAAACCGCCCGCATGGCCGGGGTTGTACGTTGCCCATTGGCCGATAACCCGACTTCCAATGCCGGACCGCCCAATTGCAGTTCATCGAAGATCGCCTCCGCGAGAATCCGAAGCGGGCGAGCACCGGATTCCATGTCGATGCTTTTCAGTTGGGCCTTGGGCCACTCCAGGGCCGCGGTTTTTACAAGACCGGGCAATCCACCCATCCAGGCACGATTGGGTTCAAAGGCTCCCCCACCGAAACCGAACCGTCCACCGGTATCCTGGACGGTGACGAAAATACCACCTTCCTTGGTAAACCGGGCCGCTACTTCGTGAGCCGCCAGGAAAGCCCATTCATGGAGCATTCGGGTCTGTTCCGGCCCTACGCGCTCATTCAATCCTGGCAGAAACAAAACCATCCTTGCATCGTCGGAAGGCAATCGTTC
>JABDQX010000301.1 GCA_013042035.1 Gammaproteobacteria bacterium | reverse complement strand
CTGAAATATGGTAAGAATATTTCGCTTTACTTTTCGCGGTCTTAGTATCGGAAATCAACACCATCACCCGCTCCAGCGCCCCGCGATTGTCTTCGACGAATAGTCTGGCCTTTTCACCCATGCCATGGCGCAGATTTGCATCTTCCAGGAACATCACTGTTGCGGTGGCCAGCTCGGTTTTATTCTCCACCTGTTTTGCAGCGCCCTGTTCACGCAGGTTGTGGGCGATCTGGGCGAAATTGAAGACGTGTGGCCCGAAGAGGATTGGGAGTCCGAGGGCGGCGGGCTCCAGCATATTGTGCCCACCAACCGGCACAAGACTCCCGCCAACGAACGCCACATCGGAGGCCGCGTATAACATGGGTAATTCACCCATCGTATCGCCAATGAATACGTCAATCCTGGCATCGATATTGGCATCCTTGATCTCGGCATGCGTGTTGTCCGAGAAACCCGATGCGGCGTGTGGGGCGTGGTCATGATCTTCGTGCAAGACAAGGGGTTTATCGCTGTCCCCGGACAGGAAAAGTTTACTGCGAAGCAGCGTGTTATATCCCCGTCGACGCACCAGGGCGTCCACCTTGGCAAAGCGTTCCGGATGGCGCGGCACCAAAACCAGTAAGCAATCCGGAACGGATTTTCGCACCACCCCAAACGCATCGAGAATCTGTTCCTCCTCGCCTTCGTGGGTGCTGGCCACAATCCAGACACTCCTGTTCATCCCCCAGTATCTTCGGATAACCTGTCCTTCTTCCCGAAGACTGGCGCGCAATTTAATATCGAATTTGATACTGCCGGTGACCCGGACCCGATGGGGATCGGCCCCCAATGCAATCAGGCGATCCGCGTCGGCACGCTCCTGGGCGGCGATACCGGAGATATCCGCCAACATGTTGCGAGTTATCCCACCAATACGCCGATAGGCGCGCGCCGATTTTTCCGACAAACGCGCATTGACAAGCAGAATCGGTATGGCCCGCCCACGGCAGGCATGCAGGATATTCGGCCACAGTTCCGTTTCCAGGATGCCCGCCAAGGATGGGGTAACGCGATCCAGAAAGCGCCGCACACAGTCCGGCAGATCGTATGGCAGGTATCGATGCTCTACCGTTGCGCCGAATGCATCGGCAACGCGCGCGGCCCCGGTAGGCGTCGTGGTCGTTACCACAATATGCGCCCCGGGATACCGGGCGAACAGGGCATGGACAAGCGGTACGGCCGCTTGAACCTCGCCAACCGATACGGCATGGATCCAAATTCTGGGCTCCGGGGCGTCGACAGGCCGCCCGAAACCAAAGCGTTCCGGCCATCGCTCCCAATACGCGGGCGCCTTGAAACCGCGCCAGAACAGGCGAAACAGCACAAAGGGTATCAACAAGTAATGCAAGATCGAGTAGAGGGATAGCAATCCGAATCCCGTGCGTTCGGATGCGGCATCATTTAGCATGGGTCTTTACGCTCTTAAACATGAATGTTACCGTTGCACTACTCACACGGCCCACACGGAGGCCATCTATTCATTTTCTGTTGGTGCCTTTTCGACACATGCGTCATATTACCTTTGCATATCTTCACCCGGCAAGGCGACGACGAACCCGAACGCACAGGATTCGGACATATCTGTGCATTTTGGGATGGTCCGTTTTGGGATCGCTATTGTCGTTTCCGGCAGCGGCCTTCCCGGAACGGTTTTCCGCCACGTACACCGTGACCGCCGGGAATATGACCATTGGCCAGGCCGAATGGTCTTTGGTACCAACCGGCAACGGTCATTATCAGTATGATGCCGTCACTTTCCCCAAAGGGGCGTTATCGCTATTTTACAAGTCGCATCGCACCGAGCATAGCGAGTGGCGATACAAAGGCGAGCGCATTCAACCGCTGATTTACCGCTATAACCGAGGTGGGAAAAAAGACCGGAAAATAGAAGTGGTTTTTGATTGGGAACAGGGTCTTGTCAAAAATACAGCGAAGGGAAAAACCTGGCAAATGCCTGTTCCACCGAATACACTGGATAAAAACGTCTATGTGCTTGCCCTGATGCATGATCTCGACAGGGGACGCAGAAACTTTGAATATCCCATCGCCGATGGCGGTAAACTCAAAAACTATCGGTTTTCATTCGTCGGCGAGGAATCCCTCGATACAACGCTCGGTGGGGTGAAAACCGTGCTCATAAAACGTATTCGGAAAACCGTTGCCCGCGAAACCACCTTCTGGTGCGCCCCAAAATTCAGCTATCTGCCCGTGAAGGTCGTCCATCTGGAAAAGGACGGCACAACCATTACGTTGCGTATCAAGGAATTCTCCGAATAGATTCCCGCGCCTGACTTCAGGGATCGATCACAACCACAGGATCGGCCTGGAAGCGGAGGTAATCGCTGCCGTGCCGGACTGGAAGCCGGAAAAATCCAGTCGAAGTCGATACAGAGGAAAAAAACGATGCAGACCATAGAATTCGAATCCGAAATTCACCAGGGAATGATTAAGCTCCCCGATGACTATCGCCACTGGTCGGAGAGAACGGTACGGGTCATTCTGCTGGAAAACGGCCCGCCACCGGCAACCGGCAAAAAACGCCGCCGACCGCACCCGGGTATCGCGGGAAAAGGGAAAACCCTGGGCGATCTTGTCGTCCCGGTAGTGGATGGGACGGATTGGGAGTGCTTGAAGTGATTGTGCTGGACAGCCATGTTTGGTTCTGGTGGATCAATCAGGAGCAGCATCGATTCTCACGGAACATGCTGGAGCGCATCGAAACAGCCGATAGAATTGGCATCTCCCCAGTCTCCTGCTTTGAACCATAAAAAGGGCCGCCTGGCGTTACCATCGCCACCTGCTCAATGGTTTCCCCTGGCGCTGCATGGTTCCGGCGTAGAACTACTACCTTTCGGCGAGGCCATCGCGCTGCGCGCGGTCGAACTGAGCGAGGTTCACCGCGATCCTTTTGATCGCATCATCATCGCCACGGCGCTACAATTGAACGGTAGACTTGCCAGTGTCGACAGCCGCTTCGACGCCTACCCGGAACTCACCGGCGTGCTGCTGAAATGACTTCACACCTCGGTTCCCCATTGGTCAAAATCGTCTTCCTGTTCAGAGGGTACGGCCGTCAAATAGCGATCTGCCAACGCCTCGCCATACAGACGCAATGCGTCGATAATCGTCTTTTCCCCGATCTTGTTGTGTATCTTTGGGTAACGTTCCAACAGCACCGAGATTTCGGTTAGTGCAATCAGCACGTGATCGGTCTGTACCCCGGCTCGAAGCACGTGTCTCAATTTATTCAAGGCCCGGTTATCCGTGCCGCCCGCTTGCATTCGCTTGACCATATACCCCATACGCGCCAACTTAACCCCATTTGACGCT
>JABDQX010000220.1 GCA_013042035.1 Gammaproteobacteria bacterium | reverse complement strand
GCTCAAGGATACCGGACGGGCGAGTTATGTGGCGTCCACGGACGACGAGGCCCTGGCCGCGTTCCATGATCTGACCCGTATCGAGGGCATCATGCCGGCACTGGAATCGAGCCATGCCCTGGCCCATGCGGCCCGGCTGGCGCCTACCATGTCCCCTGACGATATCCTCATCGTCTCTTTGTCGGGGCGTGGCGATAAAGACATTCACACGGTTGCGACATTGGGGGGGATCGAGATTTGAGCAGAATCAAACAGTGTTTCGACAGGCTTTCCCAGGAAGGCCGAAAGGCGTTGGTCAGTTTTGTGACAGCCGGCGATCCGACGCCCTCGGTGACCGTGCCATTGCTCCACGGTTTGGTCGCGGCCGGGGCCGATATCCTGGAACTCGGCGTGCCGTTCTCCGATCCCATGGCCGACGGTCCGGTGATCCAGCGGGCCAGCGAACGGGCGCTTGCCGCCGGTGTCACTCTGAAGGGTGTGCTATCGATGGCCAAAGCATTCCGTGCCCAGGATGACAAAACGCCGTTGGTGCTCATGGGCTACGCCAACCCCATCGAGATCATGGGCTATGGGCGGTTCGCCACGCAGGCTACCAGCGCCGGCGTGGACGGCGTACTGACGGTGGATCTCCCCCTGGAGGAGGCCGACCCCCTGCTGGAGGCCATCGGGGAATACCCCATCGACCCGATCTTTTTACTGGCGCCCAACACTGACGGGGAACGGATTGCGCGGATCTGCCAGCGGGCGAGCGGTTTTCTCTACTACGTTTCCCTGAAGGGCGTCACCGGCGCGGCGAACTTGGATACCGATTCCGTTACCGAAAAGGTGTCCGAGATAAGATCATTCACCGATTTGCCCATCGGTGTCGGTTTTGGTGTCAAGGATGGCGAGTCGGCGGCGCGGGTTGCCAAAATCAGCGACGCCGTGGTCATTGGCAGCGTGCTGGTTTCCCGGATCGAGGCGTTGGCCGATACGCCGGAGCGGATTGTCGAAGAGGTTTCGGCGATTGTAAGGGAGATGCGGCGGGCAATGGACCATGTCTGAAACACAAATGACCATAAGATTTCCTTACGGCATGGCAGATTTTCAGTCCATCCGTGAAGAAGATTATCTCTACGTGGATCGCACGGATCGCATTTCGCTCATTGAGCAGGCCGGCAAACAGCTCCTTTTTCTGCGCCCGCGTCGTTTCGGCAAGAGTCTTTGGCTCTCGGTCCTGGAGAATTACTATGATCTCGCCAGGGCGGACCGATTCCAGGCACTTTTTGGGGGGCTCAGGATTGGCCAGGACCCGACGCCGAGACACAATCAGTATTTTGTGTTGCGGCTCAATTTCTCCGAGGTCGATCCCAATGGCGACACCAGCGCCATCACCGCGTCGTTGCACCAGCATATCAATAGCTGTATTCGTGCCTTCAACCACTATTATCGGGACTACTTGCCACAACCCATTGATGAAATGAAGGAAAACAGCATCTCCTCACTGCGAAATCTTCTTTACGTGGTGGCCACGACCCCCCACAAGCTCTATCTGATCATCGACGAATACGACAATTTCGCCAATGAAGTCATGGCCAGTCAAATGCGCGGCATTGACCGCTACCAGGAACTGGTTGGTGGAGAAGGGGTCATCAAGGTTTTCTTCAAGACCATCAAGGCAAACGCGGAAGGGCGTGGCCTGGATCGGGTCTTCATCACCGGTGTTTCCCCCGTGGTCATGAGCGACATTACCAGCGGCTACAACGTGGTCAAGGACATCACCTGGATCGACGAGTATCACGATCTGTGTGGTTTCACCGGCGAGGAAATCGACAATATTCTGACGCGGGTTCTCAATCTCGACCAATGCCCTGAAGCGTGGCAACGGCCTGAGAATCGGGCGGAGGTGCTTGCCATGGTGCGCACCTTCTATAACGGCTATCGATTCGGCGCAGAGGACGACTATCCGCTGCTTTACAACCCCACTTTGGTTCTCTATTTTTTCGATTTCTTCAGCCGTTACTATCGATACCCGGAGAAGATGTTGGACGAGAATCTCGCCATGGATCTGAGCCGCATCCAATTCGTGGCGGGGCTACCCCATGGAGAGAGTGTAGTGAACCAGGCATTGAATCCCGAGCAACTATTGACGGTGCCCGAACTGGCCGGCAGATTCGGTATCGATACCCTGCTAAAGAGCGAGCAAGGTCCGACGTTTCTCGTCTCGCTGCTCTACTATTTCGGGGTATTGACCCGCAGTGGCAAAGATCCTTTCGGCGAGCAACAGTTCATCATTCCCAATCTGGTGGTACGCAAACTCTACGTGGAGCGAATGCGCGAAGCCCTGTTGCCCGGATTCCTGCCTATCCGGGCGCGCGACGAGGCGGCCAGAGCCTTTTACCGCACCGGCGAGATGGCACCGCTCGGTGATCTCATGGAGCAGCGTCTGCTGAGGGTTTTCGATAACCGTGATCTCCGGTGGAGCAATGAACTGGTGGTCAAGACGCTGTTCCTGGTTGCCTTGTTCAACGATACCGCCTACATCATGGATTCCGAAACCGCCATCGACCGGGGCTATGGCGACTTGAGCCTCATCCTGCGTCCCGATGCGCGAAAGTACCAACTCCTGGATCACCTGCTGGAATTCAAACACCTGCGCTGGGAGGAACTGGGCG
>JABDQX010000292.1 GCA_013042035.1 Gammaproteobacteria bacterium | reverse complement strand
ATCCTCGGTCGAGCCACCGCATCCGGTAGCACGGGCCGCGGATACCCAGGCACCCGGTTCAGTCGAACCGGACGCTTTGCTCGATATCCTGCTTCAAGTGGCAAGTGAGCGCACCGGCTATCCCCGTGAGATGTTAGGTCCCGATCAGGACTTGGAGGCGGAGCTTGGCATCGATTCCATCAAACGAGTCGAGATCGTCGTCGGCCTGCGAGAGCGATTGTCCGAGGAATTGAATATCCGTATAGCGGAGCGAACAGGCGCCTTTACCCGGATTCGGACGTTGAATGGCCTGGTGGAGGCTGTCGAAAAAGAACTGGATGCCGCTTCATCCGACGAAGACTCGGCGAAAAAAAAAACGTTGCTGACAGTGCCCCCATCGAGCGAGGAACAGACCCCGTCGTCCGATGAAAATCCGGCCACGGACCGGCACGGATCATCCCAACGCGCATCATCACTCTACGCCGGGGGCGGCGAAGAGTTTGCCGTTCCCCTCGATCGGTATGTCATGCGGGCCGTGGAGACGCCACTGCAAGAGAATGTAACCCCACCATTGTCCGAGGGTTTGTTTCTGATCACCGAGGACGAGCGTTCGGTGGCCGGGGCGTTGCGCGACAGACTGAAAACAGCCGGCATTGCCTGCGGCATCATCGAAAGAACCGCCCTGGATTCGCCGGAGCACTTGGCCAGGACGGTCGATTCGTTGAGGGAGCAGTATGGCCGGGTGACGGGGATCATCCATTTGGCCGGTTTTTCCGATGCGCCGATGCCGGAAGCGTTGGCGCCATGGCGCAAGATCACGGAAACGGAGGCAACAAGCCTGTTTCACTTGGCAAGACTTTGCGGGGCGGACCTGCAAGAATCCCAGGGCTTTATCATGGGCGCTTCCATGTTGGGAGGATATTTCGGTCGCGATGGCCATTGCGGTCCGGGGTTTCCCAGTAGCGGTGCCGGTAGCGGGTTATTGAAGACCTTGGCCCTGGAGTGGCCGATGCTTCGTGTTCGGGTAATCGACTTCGATGAGCAGTCTCGGGAAGTTATCGCCGACAGGCTCTTCCGGGAACTGGCGGCGCGTGATAGTGGCGAGCAGGAAATCGGCTATTGCAACGACGCGCGTTTTCGATTCGAAGGGATGGAGGCGCCGCTGTCTTCTCGCGATGAATCTCACTTGACGCCAAACTCCGATTGGGTCGTTTTGGCCCTGGGGGGGGCACGGGGTATCACTGCGGAGATCCTCGATGAGTTGCTGCTTTCCGGTATGACGCTGATATTGATCGGGCGGACCCCAGAGCCCGATTCGGAAGAGTCCGATACCACAAAGGATATCAGTGAGATAGCAGCGCTTCGGGAATTATTCATCGAAGACAGTCGGCGCCAGGGCCTGACACCAACGCCTCGAGAGATTGAAAAGCGGATCGGCCAACTGCAACGGGAGCGTGCCATTCGGGAAAACCTTGCCCGTTTCCGGGATGCCGGCGCCAGGGTCGAGTACCACGCCGTGGATGTGCGTGATGCCGGGCATTTCGGGACAATTCTGGCGGAGATCTACGAACGCCATGGCCGTATCGATGCCGTCATTCAGGGTGCGGGAATCATCGAGGACAAACTGCTTGTTGATAAAACCGATGCCTCGTTCCATCGGGTGTTCGATACCAAGGTCGACAGCACATTCATCCTGTATCGGCGACTGCGGCCCGAGACATTGAAAATGGTGATTCTCTTTTCCTCGGTGGCGGGAAGAACCGGTAATCGTGGTCAGGCGGATTATGCGGCAGCGAACGAAGTATTGAATCGCCTTGCCTGGTGTATGCATGAGGCGTGGCCGAATACTCGGGTATTATCCATCAACTGGGGACCTTGGGAAGTGGCGGGCATGGCATCGGCCGAAGTCAATCGTCAGTTTCGGGCGCGGGGTGTTATACCCATCCCAATCGGAGCTGGCCGCCGCTTCATCCGCGATGAGATTCGCTACGGACAACCCGGCGAGGTGGAGTTGATAGCCGGAATCTTTTCCGCGCCGGACGATGAACCCGCGGGGAATCGGTTGGAAAGTTCGGTGGAAGGGAGAGGCGATGCCATCACCGTTCCCCTCATTCAGTCACAACCACGGATACAGGAAGATGGTAGCGCCATCTTGGAGCATACCTTCTCGTTGCGGCGATCACCGTACCTGGGCGACCATCGGGTGGATGGCAAGCTCGTGGTGCCCGCCGCCGTTGCCATGGAATTATTGGCGGAGTTTGTGCAGATCGCATGGCCGAGCCGGATCGTGACAGAGGTTCGCTCACTACGGGTCCTGCAAGGTATTACCCTTGATGAAAATACCGAAAGAGAGGTTTTGTTACGGGCCAGGGAGAACAAAACAGCCGATTCATTGCAGGTGGATACCGAGATTGTAGAGCCCGGGACAAAACGCGTTTTGTACCATGCAACGGTCATTCTTGAATCGGGATATTCGATTCCCCCGGTAAACCAATGGCCGCCACTGATTTCCTCGGAACACGATTCGGCGCCGGTCCCGGCCATCGCCGATGCCTATCGGAAATATTGCTTCCACGGCCCAATCCTTCAGGCCCTGACCGGTATCGATGGGGTGAGCGCCGAGGGGATAGATACCAGGGTACAGTCGAGTTCGCCCACCCGGTGGGTTGGTAATGCGCCAACCGGCGCGAGCTGGCTTTTTGATCCTGGTCTTGTCGATGGGGCGCTGCAGTCTTTTCTTATCTGGTATCAGATAAATTTCGGCGGCATTGCCTTGCCATCCCGATTGGGCCGCGTGGTGCGCTTTGGCCAATCGAATTGCACGCCATGCCATTTGGCGCTGCGTCTCAAGTACGTCAGTGAATACAAATTCATTGCGGATATAGGCATCTTTCGGGACAGCCACTCCCTTCATCTTTTGTTGGAAGACATTGAGGTTTACGTGAGAGCGAAGCCGTAGAAGCCAAGAGAAAATAAAATCTATGCCGACACTGGACTGGTACGATAAACAAGGGGCCGTGGCCCGGACGGGCCAGGTGCCCTACCGGCTGCTGGAGCACGTCCCGGCGCTTTCCCATGGCGAGGCGGCAAGCGGCAATATGCTGCTCCAGGGCGATAATCTGGAAGGGCTGAAGGCCCTGCTGCCGTTCTTCGCAGGCCAAGTGAAATGCATCTACATCGACCCCCCCTACAACACGCGCTCCGCCTTCGAGCACTACGACGATAATCTGGAGCATTCCCAATGGCTGTCCCTGATGTGGCCGCGCCTGGAATTATTGCGGGAACTGCTGGCCGAGGATGGGTCGATTTGGGTCTCCATCGACGATAACGAGGGACATTATCTGAAGGTGATCATGGATGAGGTGTTTGGGCGGGGGAATTTTGTGGCGAATGTGGTTTGGCAGAAGAAAGCCAGTCCGCAAGCCAACTCTGTTTGGTTATCTGATAGCCACGATCACGTGCTCGTATTTGCAAAAGATAAAAAGGTTTGGCGACCTAAATTGCTGGAGAGAACTGCCGACGCGGATGCCAGATATTCAAATAGAGACAACGATCCACGCGGACCGTGGACTTCTGGCGATTTCACCATCAGTCTTACCGGGGGACAACGGGGCGCACAGTATGCGAAAACAGGAGAGTCTGAAAACATCTTTGAAATCACGACGCCATCGGGGAGAAAGCTTTGGCCTCCAAAAGGCCGTTGCTGGGGAACAAATCCTAAGCGGTTTCCCGAACTTGTCAGTGAGAATCGGATTTGGTTTGGGGAGAATGGAAGCAATGTTCCGCGCATAAAGCGTTTTCTATCTGAAGTTAAGCAGGGAATTGTATGTACAACGATTTGGCTTAGGTCGGAAGTCGGAGATAACCAAGATTCAAAAAAAGAGGTCGTAATCTTCAATTCAGAAGAGGTGTTTTCTACACCCAAACCCGAATCTCTTCTATCTCGTATTATCCAAGTTGCCACTAACCCCAACGATCTCATCCTCGACTCCTTCCTCGGTTCTGGCACCACCGCCGCCGTGGCCCACAAAATGGGTCGGCGCTGGATCGGTATCGAGATGGGGGAACACGCGGTCACCCACTGCGCCCCCCGGCTCGAAAAGGTCATCGACGGGGAGCAGGGCGGGATTTCCAAGGCCGTGGACTGGCAGGGCGGCGGCGGGTTCCGGTTCTACCGGCTGGGGCCACCGGTATTCGACGAGGCGGGCCACATCCGCCGGGATATCCGCTTTCCGGTGCTGGCCGCCCATGTGTGGTTTAGCGAGACCGGGATTCCCTGGCCGGGATTGGGACCGGCGGGCGGCGAGGCGCCATCACCGGTGCTCGGCGTCCACGAAGGGCGCGGCTTTGCGCTCCTCTACAACGGGGTGTTGAAGGACAAGCGCATCAACGGCGGCAACGTGCTCACCCACGCCCTCCTGAAGCGCCTTCGCGAGGAACTGAAACGCCCGGACTGGGTGTTTACCGGCCCGCTTATCGTCTACGGGGTCCGTTCGGCCATCTCGGACGATGTCCTCAAGCGCGAAGGGGTCATCTTCAAGCAGACGCCTTATGATGTAAAGGCGCGAAAGTAGGGGCGGATAAAGCGCGCGGACGTGAAAATAGTCCGTTTCTATATTTTTATAGGCGCGGCCTGTTTCGTTATCTAATTTTCCTATTTGCTTATAGAAAAAGTATACC
>JABDQX010000286.1 GCA_013042035.1 Gammaproteobacteria bacterium | reverse complement strand
CCGCTGGTGTGCTGCTCTCCGCGCTGGGTTAGCAGCCAATATATATGATAGTAGGCCGGGTAGGCATCGAGCTGTTAAGCGAGGTGCCGTAACCCGGCATTTTCCCGGCGCGCCTGACCCGACTTATTCGACTGGGTTAGGATAGGTAGGTACCAGCCTGATTTCACACCCCCCCTCCGCGTTTCGATCCAGGTTTCAACGCTGTCCGGCAACTCGAATTTCTCCAGACGATTCAGATTATCCAATAGCGTACCCGATTTTCACCGGTAATCCGAAGGAAGGAACGCTACGTCTTTTCAGTTTCCCGTGACAAACGCATCGGACCCTGGGCGTTATAGTACTTCCTGCTTCCGTTTTCGTGGCAGATCCAAACCTCACGGGCACCCTGCGCCAAGTAGAGCTCAATCTTTTTGGCGATTTCCGCCTCGGTATTGGAGGGACTGATAACCTTTACGCAGATCTCCGGGGCATGGGGGAAAGGTGTCTTTGTGCCATATTTGGCCATAAATCCATCCGACGCCCACGCAACATCGGCAACCTTGACGCCATCGGTGGTTTGGATGGAGCACTCAACAATAATCTCACCGCTATTCTTTTTGCGATCGATTTCACGACCAATGCGAAACTGCCATCTGCCGTGCTCATTGGTTGCCGGTGACATGAGGATTTGCCCGAATCGATCAAGTTCGATCTTGAAGGGAAGGTCCTGAAGAAATGGGTTATTGATTGCTGCGGCCCAGTCCATTTGAAGTCTCCTTGAGGTTCCTCCGTTTGCATTTTGTTCATGAAAATCCTTTTAGCGGCATTGTTGGAGTACGCTCTGGCGGGTTAATCCAATCTACATCGTAAACACCAGTCCATCTCCTTCCAAATCCACCTCGACACTTCCCCCGCCTTCCAGTTTACCGAACAGGATCTCTTCGGCGAGCGGTCGTTTGATCTTGTCTTGGATGACGCGTGCCATGGGGCGCGCGCCCATCTGGGGGTCGAAGCCATGTTTCCCCAGCCACGCCCGGGCAGCTTCACTGACTTTGATGGTGACTTTTTTATCTTCCAACTGGGTTTCGAGTTCCAGGATAAATTTGTCTACCACGTGTCCGATGGTTTCGGTATCCAGGGAGCCGAACAGGACGATGGCGTCCAGGCGGTTACGAAACTCCGGTGTAAATGTCTGCTTGACGGCGCCCAGGCTGTCGCCGGAATGGTCCTGGCGCGTAAAACCGATGGAAGGCCGGCCCATTTGGTCCGCGCCTGCGTTGGTCGTCATGACCAGTATCACGTTCCGGAAGTCGGCCTTGCGACCGTTGTTGTCGGTAAGGATACCGTGGTCCATGACCTGGAGCAGCAGATTGAATACATCGTGATGAGCCTTTTCGATCTCATCCATCAGCAGTACGGCATGGGGGTGTTTGGTGACGGCCTCCGTCAGTTGCCCTCCCTGATCGAATCCCACATAGCCGGGCGGGGCACCGATGAGCCGGGATACGGTATGGCGTTCCCGATACTCGGACATATCGAAACGAATGAGCTCGACGCCCATGATGTGGGCCAGTTGCCGGGTGACTTCGGTTTTTCCGACGCCGGTGGGACCGGCGAACAAAAACGAGCCGATGGGTTTTTCGGTGTGACCGAGTCCGGATCGGGACATCTTGATGGCCGAACCCAGGGTGGAAATAGCGCTGTCCTGACCGTACACCACCAGTTTGAGGTCTCGCTCCAGGTTGCGCAGCATATCCTTGTCCGAGGTGGATACCGTTTTGGGTGGGATGCGCGCCATCTTGGCAATCACCGCCTCCACTTCGTTTGTGCCGATGGTCTTTTTGCGACGGGAGGGCGCCAATAGCTTTTGTGCGGCCCCGGCTTCATCGATGACATCTATAGCCTTGTCCGGAAGGTGGCGATCGTTGAGATGGCGATGAGAAAGCTCTGCGGCCAAGCGCAGGGCCTGATGGGAATAACGGACGGCGTGGTGCTCCTCGAAGCGTGATTTCAGACCTTTCAGGATCCTGACGGTCTCCTCCAGGGACGGTTCCTCGATGTCGATTTTCTGGAAGCGGCGCGACAGGGCATGATCCTTTTCGAAGATACCCCGGTACTCTTCATGGGTGGTGGAGCCGATACAGCGCACATCGCCGCTGGCAAGAAAAGGCTTCAATAAGTTGGATGCATCCATCGCCCCACCCGATACCGCGCCCGCGCCGATGATGGTGTGGATCTCATCGATGAACAAAATGGCGTTTTCCTCTTTTCTTAGCTGGGCAAGCACCGCCTTGAAGCGCTTTTCGAAATCTCCCCGGTATTTCGTACCCGCCAGCAACGCGCCGAGATCCAGGGCGTGGATGACGCTGTCCCGCAGCACTTCTGGCACCTCGCCACGGATGATCATCCTGGCAAGACCCTCGGCGATAGCGGTTTTGCCGACGCCGGCGTCACCTACATACAACGGGTTATTTTTTCTACGCCGACACAGGATCTGGATGGTGCGTTCTACCTCCATTTCCCGGCCGATGAGTGGATCGATTTTCCCCTGGGAGGCAAGTTCGTTGAGATCGGTGGCAAAAACCTGTAGGGGTGATTTTCTCGGGGAGTCAGCGGGTTTTCCGGCCGACGCCGGGTTGGGGCCTGCTTCTTCCTCGGTATCGTTTCCGGACACACCGTGTGAGAGATAGTTGACGATACCCAGACGAGTAATCTCCTGCTGGTTCAGAAAATAGACCGCCTGGGATTCACTTTCACCAAAGATCGCCACCAGCACATTGCCGCTCGTGACGGTTTTTTTCCCCGCGGACTGGACATGGAGAACGGCTCGCTGCAAAACCCGCTTGAATCCCAGCGTGGGCTGCATTTCCCGGGTTCTCTTGGGCGCCATGACAGGCACCTGCTCGCTCAGATAGCGGTCCAGGTTATTGCCCAATGCCTCGATGTTGGCCCCGCAAGCCCGCAGGATCTCGTTGGCTTCCGGTTCATTGAGGAGCACCCGTAACAGATGCTCCACGGTTACGAATTCGTGGTGAAAGCTTCGGGCGGCCTGAAAGGCCACATCCAGGCTGGTTTCAAGTTCCTTGCTTAACATGGTTTTAAGCTTGCTCCATAGTACATATAAGGGGATGTTGATGCTTTCGGGCATATTCCGTTACTTGTGCTGCCTTGGTTTCGGCGATTTCCCGTGAGAAGATCCCGCAAATCCCTTTTCCTTCGGTGTGCACCTGCAACATCACACGGGTGGCCTTGGTGCGCGCCATGCCAAAGAATGCCTCCAGTATGTGGACAACGAATTCCATGGGCGTGTAATCGTCATTGAGCAGCACGACCTTATACAGTGGCGGCTGTTTTAGTTTGGGTTTTGCTTCCTCGATCGCGAGATCGCCATCGTTCTCATGGTCATTATCGTAGCCATTATCGTGGCCATTATGGTGGCCGGTTTCATGGGATTGTATTCGTTGGCTCATGGATGGAACTTCAATGCGGCCCGTCTCGGATTGACGGATCATGACGAGTCAAAAATG
Source organism: Gammaproteobacteria bacterium (assembly GCA_013042035.1). Classification (GTDB taxonomy): domain Bacteria; phylum Pseudomonadota; class Gammaproteobacteria; order HK1; family HK1; genus JABDQX01. The sequence continues at coordinate 4,524 of JABDQX010000286.1, read as the reverse complement.
CCTTTTTACGACAGAGGGACCGGCGCGGTAAAGCCGCAACCGAATAGATAGTTATAGTATATCGATGGGTTCCTGCAAGAGCTACCGAGCTGTGTCCCCGATTTTTTGGGTTCGGTCATGCAGGTGGGGAATTGCGGACGAGACCTCATTTCCTTTGCTCGATCATCTATCACGGCCAATCAGGTACAGGGTGTCGGGGCAAAAATCCTGGCCATGTTCCCATTGAACACTACCCATCATGTTTCCGCCAGTTCCCAATTGGCCATCAGCGTAGGTAACCAAAGACGCATCGATTTTGGATTTTGTCCCCTTCTTCTTTGCATTACGTTCGTCCAAATCGGACCAATGTTTCGGTAACAACGACAAAATTGTTTATCAAGTGGTCCTTGTATCGGTTAAGCAACTTTTCGATCGCGTTAATCTTTGATGCTGCTCGTTCGTCTTGAAGCCGAAGAAAAACCACACCATGATGCGGCTGATTTTCACGATAAATTTTTTCGCCGAAATCTTTGTCATTCGTAATCAGTATCCATTTTTCCGAATACGCCTTGTCGAGAATGCCGTCATCGGCCATCCCACGCTTTTCTTCATAGATGGAAAAAACCTCGTGCGACTGATCGCGCAGCCACTTGGCAACTACCGGGCCGGTGCATTCATCGACAAGGAAACGCATTTATGCCGATTCCGCGAGGGGTACAAATGTTGTATCGGACAATGATTGGGCGGCGAAAAGCAGGCATGCTTGTATATCTTCTGTCGTCAGTCCCTCGTATTCGTCCAGGATCTCCCCAGCCGTAGAACCGCAGGCCAAAAGATTCAGGATAAATTCAACAGTCAGCCGCGTACCCTTGATCACGGGTTTCCCGACCATGACCTTCCGGTTGCACACGATGCGTTCGAGGAGTTCTGGATTGCTCATGGATTTTGTGAATCTTTAATGCTTTACTTGTGAACTGGATATGTGAGAGGTTCTATACCGATAACTTCTCAACCACCTCTTCTCCGATACCGCCTGTCCGATGCCGCCCAAAGTCCCCCCAGGGCCATCAAGAGCGGTCCCAGCCAGATCCAGCGAATGAAGGGTTTGTAATAAAGACGCACCGCCCATGCCCCATCTCCTAGCGGCTCGCCCAGGGCAACGTAGATATCCCGTGTCAATCCGGGGTCGATGGCGGCCTCTGTCATGGGTTGTCCCTTGCCAAGATAGGTGCGTTTCTCCGGGTGGAGTAGGGCGATCTCTTCTCCGTTTCGGGATACCCGTATCTCGCCCTGCTCGGCCAGATAATTGGGTCCCATGACCTCGCTGGTACCGTGGAACGCAAATTCATGCCCTGCCAGCGTTTTCGTGTCCCCCGGCGCCAGACGCACATCCCGCTCGATACTCCAGGCGCTTGCCAGGGTAACCCCAACGATGAATACGGCCACTCCCACATGAGCGATGGTCATGCCGACCACGGCGCGCGGTTTTTTCAGCCACGATAGTGGGTTTTTCTCGTAACCTCCGCTGCTTCTACCGGCAAGTCCTTGAAGGGCGGACAATACGATCATCACGGCAATGATGATGGCAAGCGTCATCAGAACCGACCCCGAGACCGATTGCGTGACCGAACCAGGTGAATTCGCAAGCCAGATAAATGCAACGCCCAGTACGCAACTGGCCAACACTGCGGGCCACAGTCTTTTGAGGATTGCCGCTACCCCATCCTTTCGCCAGCGCACCAGTGGCCCGATACCGAGAATCAACGCCAGCGGCAACATCAACGGGACGAACACGCTGTCGAAGTAGGGTGGACCGACGGAGATCTTGCCGATGCCCAAAATATCCATCAGCAACGGATACAACGTGCCCAGCAGTACCGTGGCGCAGGCTACCACCAGCAACAGATTATTGGTCAGCAGGAATATCTCCCGCGAGAGCAGGGAAAACTCGCCGCCCGCCGTTATCTCCTTTCCCCGCCAGGCGAAAAGGGTGAGCGCGCTGCCCACCACCGCGCCGAGGAACGCCAGGATAAACACGCCCCGCGCCGGATCCGTGGCAAAGGCATGCACGGAAACCAACACGCCAGAGCGCACCAGAAAGGTGCCGAGCAGGCTGAGGGAAAATCCGAAGATGGCCAGCAACACCGTCCATGCCTTGAAGGTATCGCGCTTTTCCGATACCGCCAGGGAGTGCAGCAGTGCGGTGGCCACCAGCCACGGCATCAACGAGGCGTTTTCCACCGGATCCCAAAACCACCAGCCGCCCCAGCCCAGTTCGTAATAGGCCCACCAGCTCCCGAGCGCGATGCCGAGGGTCAGAAACACCCAAGCGATGGTGGTCCAGGGGCGGGTCCAGCGTACCCAGGCGGCATCCAGGCGTCCGTCGAGCAATGCGGCAACCGCAAAGGCAAACGGCACCGCCATCCCCACATACCCCATGTACAGCATGGGAGGATGGAGGATAAGTCCCGGATCCTGGAGAAGCGGATTCAGATCGCGGCCTTCCATGGCGGCCGGTATCAGTCGCTCGAATGGATTGGAGGTGGCGAGTAGAAACAGCAGAAATCCGACGCCGATCAGCCCCATTACCGCAATGACCCGGGCGGAAAATGTCGCCGAAAGCGTCCGGCTAAAGAGTGCAACCGCCACGGTCCAGGCGCTTAGAATGAATGCCCATAACAGTAGAGAACCTTCATGGGCGCCCCACACCGCCGATATTCGGTACGGCAGTGGTAGCATCGAATTGGCGTTTTGAGCCACGTACAGAACGGAGAAGTCCTTGACGATGAAGGCATGGGTCAGGCAGGCAAAAGCCACCGCCAGGAACAGAAACTGTCCATGGGCCGCTCGAGCTCCCACCGCCATCCACCCCGGATTATTCCGATGGGCGCCGATGAGAGGAACAATGCCCTGAGTGATGGCAAGACAAAGGGCAAGGATGAGAGAAAAATGGCCGAGTTCGGGGATCATGATTCATTCCTTTTTTCGTCCGCAATTACTGTCGCTCCATCGGAAGCTCGCATTGGGATGAACGATGGTTGGTGAGCGAAGCTGAACCAAGCGAATTTCCAAAGCCCTCGCAACCAAGATTTACTTCTGATTATGTCAACATCCGTGCAATTTTATCGATGACTTCATCCGACAGGTACATATTGTGTTTGTCGATCAGGGTATTGATGTATCCGTTAACCTGGCATTCCGTAATATGACCTTGTTTGTGCGCCAATAAAAATACGCCGATTGTCCCCATGACTTTCAGCCCCATGCGGGCCGCTTTGTGACGCGCCACCAAATCATCCAATAAACATAATCCGCAGACAATTCAATTCCAAGGTATATCGTTTCCAGTTCGCCTTGATGCAATCTTCCCTGCGCCTCTCTTACAAAGTCGATTCCCTGATGCGACACGATATGAGGGGGAATAAAATTCGGTAAGGATAAATTACGAGTCTCCTTTACTACGCCGGTGGGGACATGGATTTCATTAAAGCATGCAGCCAATAGGGGTAAGGCATCTACCTTGCTTAAGAACAACAGTGGACTGGTGTTGCTAACGACCCTCATAGCGTGGAAATTGCTTTGACAGTCGCCATATCTTCTTCCACTGCTTCGTCTGTAATATGGAAACCCGTGCCGAAATGCTCCCGTAAACGAGCGGCGAAATCTTCATAGGAGAGATTCGCCAAATGTCGAGCGGCGGAGAAACTGAGCTGATGTGCCAAATACAAGGCGGCAGCAAGAAAAAAGTCAGCCGATTGCCCGCCCAGGGGTTCCAGTATCTCTTCGAATTTCGCATTCAACGCTAACGACATAATTTTTGCTCCGCAATCATTTTTCTACGCGAAATCACCCAGCTTGCGTGGCTGGAATGAGCGATAGTTGGTGAGCGATGCCGAACCCAAGCGAATCCAAACACCTTAGGTTTGTAGGTTAGGCATACAGCTCAGGCGATTTTTATTCTACCGACCACGGACTTACCATTCGATAAGTCGGATGCAGGAGCCTCGGCGCCTCATCCCAAACCACCTCTTCCCAGTCAGTGGCCAATTCCGCAATCTCTTCCGAAATCAGCGCCCCCAAGCTAGAGTTCGGGAGCGAGAGCCATTTTTTACATGAACTCGACTTCGATTCTGTCCTTGACGCTTCTGAAGTCTTTATCCATTGTGATAACGGTAAGTCCTCTCTCTTCCGCGACTTTGCATTGGTAGGCGTCATCGAAATCCAGGCCGTATTCGTCTCCAAAATCCGGTAGTTTTTCATACGACTCTCTCGACAATGTAACGATATTGATTTTCGACAACACATCCGTCACGAACTTGCTGAAAATTCGTGCTCTTCCATGCCGGAAAAGAATCACTCCGATAGAGTGCAATGAAAAATCGGAAATGCAAATATGGCCAGTCTTGTCATTCAAGACTCCAGGGTGAATTTGTTCTACCGTGATTGACGCTTATGCTTGAGCAGTTGAACAAGAATTTTCCGACATTCTCAGGTAATCGAAGACTGCCCGGACATTACGGGTAAGCTCCCTCATTTTTTGCGCCA
>JABDQX010000281.1 GCA_013042035.1 Gammaproteobacteria bacterium | reverse complement strand
AGGCGCGGAAAGTGAAAAATCGGGGAGTGTAGCGAGCTACATGACGCGATTTTCCACTTTTTCGCAACGCAGCGGGCCACAATTCGGGGGCCGCCGCAGTAGACTGGGGATTTTTCAGACACGCTCTCGGCCACTTCCCAGACCTTCCGGAACGCACAACACGAACCCGAACTTTGAACAAAAGATCAGACACCCTCTAAGATTCCATGAAACGAATCAGCTGGCCATCCATCATTCTGGTACTTTGGGTAGTGTTGGCAATCGCGGGCCCCGGGTTATCCCCGCACCCCAATCAGATAACACTACCTAATGTACTGATTGGCCCCGCTTCGGACGCGTGGCTCGGTTACGATGCACTCGGTCGTCCGGTATGGGATCGATTGGTCATCGGTGCTCGTATTTCATTGTTCGTGGGCGTTTCGGTAACCTTCGTTTCTTGTGTAATCGGCACGATTATTGGTACTCTGAGCGCTTGGTTTGGCGGGTTCCCGGACCACTTGGTGGCACGAATCATGGACATTTTTCTGGCGTTTCCCGGCATACTGCTGGCCATTGCCCTGGCAGGAATATTGGGACCTGGTATCGAAAACATTATCATCGCCCTAGCGGCGGTCGGATGGGTGGGCTTCGCGCGGCTTGCCCGTGCGCAAACGCTTTCTCTAAAACATCGGGATCATGTTCGGGCGGCAATTGCGCTCGGTTGCCGCTTTCCCCGGATTATGTGGCGTCATCTGTTGCCGTTGTTGGCGGCGCCTTTAATCGTTGAGGCCACTTTTGGCATTGCAAATGTCGTCATTGCGGAAGCAGGTCTTTCCTTTCTGGGATTAGGGGTACAACCGCCCACGCCATCGTGGGGCAGCATCATACGGGATGGCACACGATACATGCTGGTAGCGCCACACCTGATCCTTGCGCCCGGTATTGCTCTGATGCTGGTGGTGTTATCGATTAATACCCTTGGTGACCGGCTTCGAGACCGGATGGATGTCCGAGTCATTTTTCATTGACTAATCTCCATTTTGAGTATTATGAGGAGGGAAGATGGGCGATCGTATGGAAAAATCCTCGCTGCTGCTAATCGTGATCAACGGGGCCATATTGCTGCTACTTGGGGGCATATTGGCATTTTTATTTACCCAAATGAGGCTAACCGGTTGGCCAATCCTAAAACAGGGATATGAATCGAGCCCGATCATGCTCTCCGGGTATGGAGAGACTGCCGTCACCGAGCCGTTCATTCACCAGGCCATCGGGGAATTGGGTTCGAAAAAACGCATGGAAATGCTCAATGACCAAACCCTCTTTGAACACTTCCTCCATGATCAGGTGGTTCGCCGGGCAATTCTCACGGCTGCAAGGGATAACAAGTTACAAGAGGAGCCGACGCTAAGCTATCGCATGCGAAAAGCGGCTGAAGAGATGCTCATAGATGAGTATCTAAGAAAAAGGCTTGATGCCGGGATATCGGAGAATTTCCCATACGAAGGACAAATGCGGGAGTTCTATAAAAAAAATCAGGCGCTGTTTTCCCTTAAGGAGCAACTACATGCATGGCAAATATTTTTTACTCTCCCGCGCAATGCATCCAACAAAGAAACCAAAAGGGTAACGGCAACCGCGCAAGCCCTTGCCGAAAAATTAAAAACAGCGAAGATAAGCTTTTCGGATGCCGCCATCCAATATTCAGAACATGAGAGCAGTCGCTCCAACGGAGGATATCTGGGTGTTTTCGAGATCTCTCAACTCTTTCCGGTACTGAGAAAGGCACTTCTCGGTCTCAACGAAAACGCCATCAGTGAGCCGATCCGATCCGATACAGGCATTCATATTCTAAAACGCGGCACCAAGATTCCGGCCCGTAACCTCTCCTTCGAGCAGGCTCGGGAAAAGATCCGCGCCAAAATGCGAACGGCGGCCCTGGACGACCTTCGTAAAAAAGTGCTAGCCGATATCTATGAATCCCGTGGAGAACCCGTTTCACCGGCCGTCGCCAGGAAGTGGCGCATGGAACTACGTAAATCATTCGCCGCGGATGTCGAGGAAAACATGGATGCCGGCGATAATGCCGAATCAGGGTCGGCGGTTAAAACCGAAGATTAGGCAACCGTAATTTTTCAAAACAGTATTATCATGTTTTTCAAACAGATATACATAAAAAATTTCCGGGGCATCGAATCGCTGAAGATTGATAACATAAAACAGATCAATCTGCTGACCGGAAAAAATAATTGCGGGAAAACCTCGGTTTTGGAATCGATTTTTCTGTTAGCGGGAATGTCCAATCCGCAGCTTGCGGTCAATATCCATAATTTCAGAGGGTTGGCTCTGATTGACCACAAGGACTTCAGCTACCTTTTTAATGGATTCGATTTTTCCAAGAACCCTTCCATAACCGGAAAATCAGAATCCCAGAAAAGAACGCTTGACATCAAGCCAATTTATCCGACATCCATCAGCATCCCGAAACAAGTTTCTGGAAAACATAAACCAGCCAAGAACACGCCTATATCCAGTACGAACACAACGGAAGATGTCCTCGATGGGCTGGCATTTGATTTTAACGTGGGTAAGAAATCATTTCGTGCCGAAGCAAAACTGACACAAGGGAACCCCACAAACCTTTCGGGAATAAACACAGGACAAGTAAACGTTAAGCTTGCTCCCGACTATAGAGAAGACTTCCGCGCCAGTTTTACCAATCCGGTGACAATTATGAGTGGCCTCCATCAGAGAATTGAGGCCGTCCTAGTCAGAAAGGAATCCGAAGGGATAATCGACGCGTTGAGGGAGATAGAGCCAAAGCTCCTTGATATCAGCTTGGGAACTGGAGGGACAATCTATGCCGATATCACTGATATAGAAAAACTGATTCCAATCAATATCATGGGGGATGGCATCATCAAAATACTGGCCATTCTCGTTGCCATATTGGAAGGAAAAAATGGGCTATTACTCATCGATGAGATCGAGAACGGATTGCATTACAGTGCACTCATACCGCTATGGAAAGCTATATTCAGGATGGCGCTTGAAAGTAACGTACAGTTATTTGTCGCAACCCATTCCTATGAATGCATCGCCGCAATGACAGAGGTCTACCGAACATGGGATGCCGAAGAAGATTTTATTACTCTTTTCAGAATAGATAGAGATATTGAAGGACGACATCGCGCGCTTCAATATGAGGCCGATACCCTGCTTGCCGGTATCGAAAAAGAATTCGAGGTTCGGTAATGAAGCAAAACTTCCAGATCGAATCGGATCGGTTATTGGCGGTAGAAGGCAGGGATGAATACAATTTTTTCGACAGCATATTAAAGCATATCGGCATCAAGGACGTTCAATTGGTGGATATTGGCGGCAAGGATAAATTCAAAACAGAATTTCCTGCGTTATACAACCTTCCAGGATTTCCGCGTGTTCGTTTCCTTGGCTTTATCCGCGACGCCGAAGATAAAAAAGCCTACGCCGCATTCTCGAGTATCTGTTCCATCCTGAAAAAATACTCCCTGCCCAAACCGGAAGCCATCAACGAACCCATTGATGGGAAAAATAACGACGGACAAGCCATCCGGATCAGCATCTTCATCATGCCCAACAACCTTGACCGGGGAATGCTGGAAGACCTTTGTCTCGAATCCGTAAGCGAAAAACCGGTTTTTGGGTGCGTGAATCAATATGTGGAATGTTGTCTGTCGACCCTGCCGGAAAGTGAAGAATCCACCAATAATTCCAAGGCAAAGGTGCAGACCTATCTTGCCGTCCAGAAGGATATTGCAAACTCACTGGGTACTGGCGCACAAAAAGGGTACTGGGACTTCGAGCACGATTGTTTCGACAACATCAAGCGATTTCTCCAGATACTTTTTGACTGAATATCGAAGAATCTCCGAATTTTCCTAACCCAATCGCCTCGCGAAGCGGAGCTATCCTTGGTTTCGCGGAGCAACATCAAAGGGTAAAGCAAATCATGTCCAAGAAAAATCCCCCCCAAACAAAACCACTCATCGATCCCCGCGAACTGGCCTGCATGGAAGCGCTCAACAAGAAGGTGCACTGGCTCTCGGCCTGGACGATTCACCATGCGAACCACCTTCGCCCCAAACGCGATACGCTCAAGGTCGGTGGTCACCAGGCATCCAGCGCCTCGCTTGCAACCATCATGAGCGCGCTTTACTTCCATGTGCTCACCCCTCGCGATCGGGTGGCCGTAAAGCCACACGCAAGCCCCGTTTTTCATGCCATCCAGTATCTGCTGGGGAATCAAACCGAAGAGCAGCTTCGCAAATTTCGCGCCTTGGGCGGTGCCCAGTCCTATCCCTCCCGCACCAAGGATAAGGATGATGTGGATTTCTCCACGGGTTCCGTCGGTCTTGGCGTTGCCTTGACGGCCTTTTCTTCGCTTGCCCAGGATTATTTGCTTGCCCGGGGCTGGCTCGATGAAAAAGACAAGGGTCGGATGATCGCGCTTCTCGGCGATGCCGAGCTGGATGAAGGCAATATCTACGAGGCATTGATCGAGGGTTATAAACAGGAGCTTCGCAACACCTGGTGGATCATTGATTACAATCGTCAAAGCCTTGATTCAGTTACACCGGATCGGATGTTCGGGCGCTTCGAGGATATCTTTCGCACCTCCGGTTGGGAGGTCACCACCATCAAGTATGGAAAGCAACAAGAAGAAGCCTTTACACGGCCAGGCGGGGAAACATTGCGTCAATGGATCGATGATTGCCCGAATTCCTTGTATTCCGCGCTGACATTCAAAGGTGGCGCTGCCTGGCGTGAGCAGTTGCAAAAAGACAAGGGCCATGTTCCCGGTTTTACGGAGCTTCTGGACGGCTACGATGACGATGCCCTGCACACCCTGATGATTAACCTGGGTGGACATGATCTGGAAAGGGTATTGGAGGCCTTCCATGGCGTGGATGATGACGAAAGACCCCACTGCTTCATCGTCTATACCACCAAGGGTTTGGGCATGCCGTTCCAGGGGCACAAGGATAATCATGCCGGACTCATGAGTCCGGAGCAGATGAGCGAGTACCAAAACCACATGGGCGTTCCCGAAGGAAAGGAGTGGGAACCCTTTGCGGGGATCGAGCAGATGCGTCCGGCACTGGAGGATTTTCTGGCAAAGGTGCCTTTGCGATCCGCCTATGCCGACCATTCCGGTCAGTTGTCGAGCGGCCCGGGGAAAGCCGTCGAACCAAAGCGT
>JABDQX010000280.1 GCA_013042035.1 Gammaproteobacteria bacterium | reverse complement strand
AGGCGCGGAAGGTAAAAAATCGGGGAGTGTAGCGAGCTACATGACGCGATTTTTGACTCTTTCGCAACGCAGCGGGCCACAATTCGGGGGCCGCCGCAGTAGACTGGGGATTTTTCAGACACGCTCTTAGGATGAATCGGCTGCGAAAGCGGGAAAATGGTCACGATTTCCCACTTTCTCGCTACGATCCCCATAAGCAGGACAAACTCCCAGTCACAAAGCCAGTATTCCTTGGCACCTTGTGATAAATAAAGCCTTTCCCTTTTCCGCATCTCCTTGTCGGTATTCGAGACGGGATTGGATCTCTACACAAATCTCCAGAGCATTGTAATTCTTTATTCGCCGCCTTTAGCGGCGGACAAAAAATTACGCGCAAGCATGATGATATATCGCCAGATAGTGCTCCGCCGGATAGTTCCACGAATAATCGTAGGCCATACCGTTGGACAGCAGACGACGGAATTCCCTGGGGAAGTCATACCACAGCCCGATAGCCCGGTCCATGGCCGACTCAATGCCATCGAAATCCGCATTATGGAACACATAGCCGTTCCTGTTCTCGTAAGGCATATCGGCATAGTCCCGATCGAATACGGTATCGGCAAGCCCGCCGACGGCGCGCACGATAGGAACCGAACCATAGCGAAGACCAATCATTTGTGTCAGGCCACAAGGCTCGAATATGCTCGGCACCACCACCATGTCGGAACCTGCGTAGATGAGGTGGGCCAGTTGCTCATTGAAGCCCAGCTCAATATGGACATCCGGGTTTTCATTGAGGTGGTTCTTCAAGTGATAAAATTCATCGTTTACGGCAGGATCCGGGCTGGAACCCAGTAACACGAATTGAGCCCCACGCTGCAAAGCGTAGAACAGGGCATGGCGTACCAGGTGCAGTCCCTTTTGATGGTCCAGACGACCAACGTAGGAAATGATCGGGCTGTATTCATGACGCAGCATCAGACGCCCGCGCAATGCATCCTTGTTGGCGTATTTTCCACCCAGATTCCAAACGTCATAGTGATGGGGCAGGAAACGAGAAATTTCGGGATTCCAGATGTCGTAATCGACACCATTCAATACGCCCCCGAATTTGCCGTCGTGCACGGCAAGGGTGTGACCGAGTCCCTGTCCCTGGTCGGAGTAACGCGCCTCCCAGGCATGCTTGGGGGAGACCGTCGTCACAAAGCTTGAGTAAACAATACCGCCCTTCATCAGGTTGATGGCATCGGGATTGTTATCATCTCCCAACCGATTCCGGTCGAAGTAATAATCGGGGCGCCCCAGACCCGTTGCGTTCAGAACGGGTTCTCCATGAATACCCTGATGCTGGAAGTTATGGATGGTGTAAACAACCCGTTGATCTTGCATCCCAAGATTATGGTAGATTTCCCAGAGTAACACCGGCACCAAACCGGTTTGCCAATCGTGACAGTGAATGATGTTGGGCCGCTTGCCGGACTTTAGCAGGAACTCAATGGCCGCCCTGCTGAAAAAGGCAAAACGCATGATGTCATCATGCTCCCCATAAAACTTATTCCGATTGAAAAAATTGTCGCTGGAGTGCGGTTCGATAAAGAAGCATTTCCTTCCATGGACCATGCCGGAGTACACCGAGCAGTGAATGCTACCGTCGAACCAAGGCACCCATAAATCGCCAAATGAATTATCAAGGCCCCAGATCTCACCGTACCAAAGACAATCATATTTTGGGAGAATAATCTCTACATCATTGCCACGAACTTCCAATTCGCGGCTAAGTCCGAAGACGACGTCGGCGAGACCGCCTACCTTGGCGACAGGTGCCAACTCGGACGATATGTGGACGATATACATGCTCGGCCCTCTGTTACTACGCTCAAATTTTTGAACACATCTTCCCCTGCGGTAGAATGCTGCTTATAGTAGCATTAAATTTTGGTATACCCTATAGCACCTGTCGTGTGCAACCTTTTGACGCACGAAATCACGTGGCCCTGTTAGACGGGGATTTTTCACAGCCTCTCGGGAAACTTCGATTTTCTCGATGCATATACATTTTCGATATCTATACAAGCGTACAGCCGTTGAAGAGAAAAGCCCAATGACACAAAACACAAAAACCGATATCACTACCGAGATCGATACCCAAAAAGACAAAAAGGTTGTCGAACCGAAGGCCTCATCGGGTGCGACCAAACCCTCTCCAAAGGCTGGACGGGAAACACCTCCCACTGAAAAGAAGGCAGCTATCCAGCCATCGACCACCTCCACGGCGAGGGTGGCCCCGTCGGTCACCGCCACACCTTCGGCTAAAACACCGTCGAGTGCGGCATCCACCACACCGAAGGTAGCGTCTAAAATAGATCAGGGCAAAACCGCCCAAGCTGAAACAACCCAGGCAAAACCGCCCCGGGATAAGGCTCCGGAAAAGCCGGCATCGGAAGCCGGCCAAGGGACATCCCCTGCAAGCGAAAACACAGAACAACGACCGACCATGGTTTCCGCGGCAGCCACGGCTGATCACAAAAAACTGCCCCCTGGAATCGATGCCATGGCGCTCCTGAAACGTTCGGAAAGTGGTAAGGAAATACCCCCCTCCAAGAAGACCACCGCCCACCGATCCGCCGCGGAGGTGATTGCCAAAACAGCATCACGCGATCATGCAAAACCGGCAGCCGTCCCCCAAGCCAAGGCGGAAAAACTCCAATCCAATGCAATCCCCAAAACGGCCACCAAATCGAGAATGACACCGAAAACGCCCATTCCGCCCGAGCCAAAGGGGCCGATTGGCGGCATTGAGGTACGAAAACCGGCTCCCGTGCTCGTACCGGGAGAGGCGATTGCCGCCGTGCTCAATGCCGAGCTTCGAGATCCCTTCGCTTTCTTTGGGGTACATAAAATCGATGCGACGGGCGCGATGATGATTCGCGTGTTTTATCCGGAAGCGACCGCTATCGAGGTACTGGATTCCACAAAGGACAAGGTGATTGGTAATCTTTCACGGGTGCATGACGAAGGTCTTTTTGTCGGCGAAATATCCGGGCGCAAACAGCCCTTCCCATACCGGTTGCGGGTGAGCACCCCTGCTGGTAAAGCCGATGTCGAAGATCCCTACCGGTTCCCACCTGTATTGTCCGACAAAGATGTGGCCGAACTTATCCAAGGGGAATCGATCTACAACCAACTGGGCGCCCATTCCGTCGAGATGGAAGGTGTCCCTGGCGTCGCATTCACTGTATGGGCACCTAATGCAAGCCGTGTTTCCCTGGTAGGAGACTTCAATGGCTGGGATGGTCGTCGTCACGGTATGCGGCTGCGCGGTGAATGTGGGGTTTGGGAGATATTTCTACCGGAGGTAAAGATCGGCGCCCTGTATAAATACGAGATAAAGCAGTCACCGGAAGCGATCCCCGAATTGAAGTCCGATCCCATCGCATTTTCCACGGAGACACCCTTGGGAACGGCCTCTATTGTCTGTGGCGACGGGAAAGCGTTCCCCTGGCGGGACGAAAGCTGGATAAAAAATCGCGAAACGCAACATAACCCCAGCAAACCGAGCACCTTTTATGAGGTGCATCTTGGATCCTGGCGACGCAAACCGGAAGAAGATAACCGCTGGTTTACCTACCGGGAGATGGCCGACGAGCTGGTAACCTACTGCCATGATCTGGGTTTTACGCACATCGCATTGCTACCTGTCAGCGAATATACCTACGATGATACGGTAGGGTATTTACCTTCGAATCTGTATGCCCCTACCAACCGCTACGGGAGCCCGGACGATTTCCGCTACTTCATCGATGCCTGCCACCGTGTCGGTCTTGGCGTCGTGGTCGACTGGGTGCACAACTACTTCTCCGAAGAAGAACATGGGCTGGCGTTTTTTGACGGCGCGGCGCTCTATGAGTACTCCGACTCTTCACAAAGACGCGATCCGGATTGGAACGCGCCATTGTATGACCTTACACGCAAGGAGGTTGTGAACTATCTCATTTCCAATGCGATGTATTGGTTCGAGCATTTCCATCTGGATGGACTGCGCATCAGTGGTCTTGCCAAAATGTTCTATCTGGATTATGGCCGATCCGATGGTAGTTGGTCGCCCAATGAACATGGCGGCAACGAGAACCTGGAGGCATTGGCGTTTATCCGCCGACTCAACGAG
>JABDQX010000279.1 GCA_013042035.1 Gammaproteobacteria bacterium | reverse complement strand
AGGCGCGGCAAGGCATCGGCTGCCAGGACTGTCATATGCCCGATCGTCGTCACCTTTTTCGAGGGATCCATGATCCCGAGACCGTGCGTGCCGGTGTTGCCGTGGGATCGCGCGCATTCTCGGCATCAAAAGGCGACGCGAGGGTACAGGTATTTCTTACCAATACCGGGACCGGCCATCGGTTGCCTACCTATGTGACACCGGAGATCCGTTTGGAGGCCTACCAGCAGGATGCGGACGGTATCCGTATCCCAGGCACGGAAGCGATTACACCGATCGTGCGTCGGTTAGATCTCCAGCTTACGACCGAATATTTCGATACGCGTTTGGCCCCCGGACAGACGGCGACGCTCGATTATAAAAAACCGATCTCACCGCGTGCCCACTGGCTGGCGACCCGGGTGTATGTGGAACCGGATGCATTTTATACCCGGATCTACGAGGCCCTGCTTGAGATGGATATGGATGAACAAGGCGCCCAATTGATTCGCGAGGCGCTGGCCGAATCCGCACGCTCGGGATATTCCATCCATGAAAAACGTTATCCCCTCGGGAAAAACGATAACGGACATTTGGGTCCGGCACGGATAAAATCCGCCCGATGACATTCTCCGATCACGTCCTTGTCTGGCATAAAAAAAACGCAAGGCGCGATCTGCCCTGGCAACAGGCGGTAACGCCCTACCGGGTTTGGGTCTCCGAGGTCATGCTTCAGCAAACCCAGGTGGCCACCGTTACCGATTACTTCGAGCGTTTCATGGCGCGCTTCCCAACAGTGCGCCGGCTCGCCGCCGCCGAACTCGATGAGGTGCTGGCGCTGTGGAGCGGTCTTGGCTACTACGCAAGGGCCCGAAACCTCCACAAGGCTGCCGGTATCATCCACGCGCGGTACGATGACCGATTCCCCGATACCTTCGATGCGGTCCATTCACTGCCCGGTATCGGTAGATCCACCGCCGGGGCGATACTCGCCCTCGCCTTCGGACAGCGTCACGCTATTCTCGACGGCAATGTAAAACGGGTGCTGACGCGCCATCACGCCATCGCCGGCTGGCCAGGAGAGACGGCGGTGTCGAATCGATTGTGGGCGATTGCCGAGGCCCATACCCCACACCGGCGTATTGCCCAATACACCCAGGCGATGATGGATCTGGGCGCGACCGTGTGTACCCGAACGCGCCCCGCTTGCCCCCACTGCCCGTTACGGGAAAGCTGCCTCGCCCATGCCAATGGAGAACAGGAAAGATTCCCCACCAAACGACCGAAAAAAACGCTACCGGTGCGCGTTACGATCTTTGTGATGGTGATGCACCAGGACAAGCATGGCCGTTTCCTGTTGCTGGAAAAGCGCCCCGCCACCGGTATCTGGGGCGGGCTCTGGAGTTTCCCGGAATGCGCCCCGGAAGCGGATCTCGATGCCTGGTGCGTGGAAAGATTTGGCAGTGCGCCGAATTCCGTGGCGCACCTGCCGCCTTTTCGCCATACCTTTACGCATTTTCATCTGGATATTCGGCCGGTGTTGGTGGCGTGGGGAGAAACGCAGCGGCAAGAATTTCCCTACATCATGATCTCGGCGCGCGAAACCATCTGGTATCCCCTGGACGGGGAAACATCCATGAAGGGGGGAGCCGTGAGTGAGTTGCCTCTTTTGGGTCTGGCCGCGCCGGTGGAGAGGTTGTTGGGGGAATTGAGTAGGATGGAAAGACGGGTTTGATACACCGTCAAAACCGGCAACTGTCAGATCAAGCCTGAACGACTACAGGATGCGGTAGTCGCGAACATCCCTGACACCACATAAAAGTACCGTCTGAGGGAAGGCATGGGGACGATCCGAATAGCCCGCCCGGAGTTGGCGAAGCACTGAGAGGGTGTCTGAAAATTCCCGGTCGTTGCGAGGCGGTAGCCCGATTGTGGTCCCGCAAGGCGCGGAAGGTGAAAAATCGGGGAGTGTAGCGAGCTACATGACGCGATTTCTCACTTTCTCGCTACGATCCCCAATAAGCCGGACAGACTCCTAGTTTACATATGTTACAATTGCCATTACGTAAAATCACTAACATACAGTAACATAGAGCAGTCAGATGAACCGGATACGTGGATCATTATCCGGCATTTGAAACCGTTTCCAAACCGACAATGATTCGCATCTGTAAGAG
>JABDQX010000219.1 GCA_013042035.1 Gammaproteobacteria bacterium | reverse complement strand
ATACGAGCGCGTCTCCGATGCCTTGCCCGCGCTCTTTAACCCATTGGTACCCACGGGCCCATCGGCGGTAAGTCCGTCGGGACCGGCGCTGTTGGCGTTTTTAATCCAATCCACGTCCATTTTGCCTTTGGAGTAATCCATGGTGACGTGGCAACCGTAACATTGGGGCGCCCAGTCGGCATGGCAGGCATAGCACTCCATGCTCTCCATGTGGGCCGGGATATCCCACATGGCGACCTGGGAATCCTGGGTTTTAAAAGCCTTGTCTTTATGGATATTCATCAGGACCGGGACTTCGAACCGCGACCCGGAAGCGGATGAAACCAGGACTGTATTGTCTTTGGTTTTGACGACGTTCCCAAAGGGATTACCACGAGAGGTCAGCAGATAGGCCTCGCCTTCGGCCAGCTTCGTCACCTCACCCTTTCGCATATAGGGCGGTATCTTTCCGGTGGTTCCACGGGGCGTGTCGCCGATGTCCATGGCAAATTCATCGCCATAGCCGAGGGGCAGCTCCCACGGGTATTTCTTCGCCGATCCGTGACAATCGGAACACTCGATCTCCACCTGGGCCAGTGTGGTGCCGGGGATGTTGCCGTCACCGTGCATATCAACGGAGGTATGGCAGTCCTGACACAATAGTCCCCCCTCGGGATTTCCCTCGCGGGAGGCGATCTGGTGGTGCAGATCATCCTTGACGAACACATACTTCTTGGTATGCAGCTTCGGCTGTTTTTCCCCGGCCTAGTTGAACGGGGAACCGTAGGGGAACTCCATCAGTCCCTGGTAGCTGACACCCACACGCTTGCCGCGATTGTGGCAGGAACTGCAGGTCTCGGTGGGGATACCGGTGTAGGTATGGCCATTCACGGTCACCGGACTCTTGCTGCCCGCTTGCAAGCGATGCACCAACAGGTGACCCGGCTGTCCCTTGTCAATGGTGGGATCCCCACCTTCGTAGAAACCATCGTTGGAATAGGGCACATGGCAGGCGGAACAACCACTCCCACGATAATCCCCGCGCTTTTCACGCCCGTTCACCCCCACGTGGCAACGCTGGCACTGTTGCCGGGAATAGGTAATACCGGCCTTGTTGGGGTGGGCCATGATCTCGTCCACGGAGACCTCGGGGATTTGCTGGATTTGCGCGACGGTTTGATCGGGATAGGCCGCGATGTGGGCCTTCATATGGGCCTTGTATTGCTTGGTGCCAACGGTGGGTACGAGACCATCTTCATCCACCAGGGAGTAGTTGCCATAGATGGTTTTCATATTGTCCTGCAAACCCCAGGACCACAGATTGCCCTGCAACTTGCCGGCCTCGGTGTTCATCAGGGATTTTGTCAGGCGATCGCCATAACCGGAATGGCATTGCCCACAGCTCTTTTCAACGATGCGAATGGCGCCGGGATCGGGATAGAAGTGGTCGGGTCCGCCTTTGGCGGTGAGGGATTTCGGGGCACCTTTGTGGGCCTTGTCCTTGTTCCGGCCCATGGGATTGCCGCCGTGACAGATAACGCAGCCGTTGTCATCTCCGTGCGTGGCACCTTCTTCCAAGATATCGTCCCACATGCGGGTTTCGGTGAAATCCTCGATACCTTCGTGACAACTCAAACAACCTTTCTCCTTGGCCGCCTTCGATGTCACGGTTTCCGGTACCGTTGCATTTGCGACAGCAGTCCAGGCAAACAGGGATAGGATCAGCGACAGGAATAGTGTCAGTGATACGGGAGGTTTCATTGGATGCTCCAAGTGAAAGGCTGTGAAAAAATCACCAACCTCTGAGTTGTTTTCGCGAGATTCTGACTCCCCTTTGCGGGGTCGCATTGAGCGGATATGTAAGAGCGTGTCTGAAAAATCCCCAGTCTACTGCGGCGGCCCCCGAATTGTGGCCCGCTGCGTTGCGAAAGAGTGAGAAATCGCGTCATGTAGCTCGCTACACTCCCCGATTTATCACCTTCCGCGCCTTGCGGGACCGCAATCGGGCTACCGCCTCGCGACGACCGGGAATTTTCAGGCACGCTCTTAACGATTACACTCAACGGTCCAGTAGAGATTCTTCTACCCATTTACGCATTAAGGTTTTCTTAATAATGGTGTCAGCGGATGTAAGGTTTGTATTGCCCGGTGCAACTGCCACCGAACTCGACCGCATACTGGCTCTGGACGTTGAACGCGACTGGCGGTTTTTTGAAGGCGGTATTGCAGCCTGGATCGTGCAAACCTTCCTCGCGCTGCGTGATAGCGACCAACCCGTGGAAATCGCCAACCGGTTCGATTCTCGTTGCATCAACTTCGCACACGTCTCACAACTCCGGCAACTTGAGCGGCCTCGTGGCTGTTTCGTCGTTGGGATACGGGCCGATTACCCACCGGTGCGTTGGTGTCAGTACCACGTCGTTCAAAATCAGATGCAGGTTGGGCCACGAACCGCCTGGCTCCCACATTGGCCTCAACCTGGTTTAATTCCTCGTGATCCGGGTCGTGGTGCCCGCATCGAACGAGTTGGTTATTTTGGCCGAACCGTAAATCACTATACGCGTTTTTTTAGGCGAGCGTCCGGTTATTTCCGGGTTAGGAACACAGTTCGGGATATTTGCTTTAGGCTGGGTATCGACTTAGTCGAGCGTGGTCCGGACCGCTGGAATGATTACAGTGACGTAGATGTGGTATTGGGGATACGAGACTTCGGGGACAAACCCTACAACAACAAACCACCGACGAAGATCGTCAATGCGTGGCTAGCCGATGCGCTTTTTATTGGTGGGAGTGATTCTGCATTCTTACAAGTAGGTAAACCTGGCGTTGATTTTCTGCGTGCTACCCGGCCAGAGATGCTAGAGCGACATTTGTGCCATCTCATTACGAGATCGATTGCAATAGATCGAATGAAAACACGAAATAAAGCGGCATCAATAAGCTATCATCAGAGTAATAT
>JABDQX010000274.1 GCA_013042035.1 Gammaproteobacteria bacterium | reverse complement strand
ACACTACGCTCGCCAGGAAATCAGCGCGACACAACTGATTGAAAGTAGAAGATATTATTGAGCTGCACGCAAAACTCCCCTTGCACTGCTCAACCCGACACAGCCGGAACCAAAATACTCTACGAGGTTTTTTATCGTTTGTTGTAGGTTTTTAATGTTAACGATCACCCCTTTCCCGCAAAACAAAGCATTCCCTCCCCTGATCCGAACCGACCTGCAAACGTTACAGGTAAACCTCGGCTACCGCTGTAATCAATCGTGCCGGCATTGCCATGTGGGCGCGAGCCCACACCGCACGGAAGAGATGTCAGCGCGAACCGTGGAGGAAGTATTGGCTTTTTTGGGAAACGGCAAGGTCACCACCTTGGATCTTACCGGCGGCGCGCCGGAACTCAATCCCCATTTTCGCTATCTGGTCGCCCAGGCCCGTGGCCTTGGCGTCCGGGTAATCGATCGCTGCAACCTCACTATTCTGGAAGAGAAAACTCAGATTGGATTGGCCGAATTTCTCGCCGAACACCGGGTGGAGATTGTCGCGTCGCTCCCCTGCTATCTCGAGGAGAACGTGGACGGTCAACGTGGCAAGGGGGTCTTCGGGCCAAGTATACGCGCCCTAACACGCCTGAACGCCCTGGGATACGGACAGGCGGAGACGGGGCTGACGCTGAATCTGGTCTACAATCCCACGGGCTCTTTCCTGCCGCCACCGCAACAACAATTGGAAGGCGACTATAAACGGGAACTGGCGGCGCGTTACGGCGTGGCTTTCAATAATCTCTATGTGTTTACCAACCTGCCGATTGCGCGTTTCGGCCAACTGTTGCGCTCCTCTGGGAAATGGGAAAGCTATGTTCAGTTGTTAAAAAACGCCTTCCGATCGGAAAATCTCGAACAGGTGATGTGCCGTTCTCTGGTCAGCGTGGACTGGCGAGGCCGGATCTATGACTGCGACTTCAACCAGATGCTGAATCTTCCCATCCGGGTGCCGGATAGGGAAAGGATCTACATCGGAGAACTGGCCGATATGTCCCTTGTGGGCAATCGAATCACGGTTGCCGATCATTGTTTTGGCTGCACGGCCGGGCAGGGTTCGAGTTGCGCGGGGGCTTTAAGGGAAGTTGGAAGGGTGAAAGTTTGAAATAGGGTCCACAAACACATAGACAATGGTATAGTTTCGGATATGACAGGCTTTGAATACGATCCCGATGACCATCGTGTTCGGTTACGATGAACAACGATGAAAATCGTGCGCTATATCGATAACGACACCGAAACATTCTACCGGAACCCAACGCCACACAACCGGAACAAAAATACGCCACAAGAATTTTTTAGCCGTTTTGTTCCAGGTTCCGGCGATAGGAAACCATAAAATAACATGCCCAGTCTCGCCAACTCCCCGCTTCGGCTGTTCCAACGGCTTCCCACCTCCAGAGTGGCCGATAGACTTACCGATCACGCCAGCGATATCGTCCTGGACGGCGCCACGGCGGTAGCCATCACGGAAACATGCCTTGCCGACATGGCCGCATTGAACACATCGTTTCCGGCCCAAACAACCAATATCGTCTGGAAGGCCGAACAGGAACGCAAAGGCATCAATTGCTTCGGCGCGCGTTTGGGGAGCCGGGGAACCGAAGGGCCTCGGGGAGCACTCGCCGCGGCCATGGGACTCACCATGTCCGGGGTACGCGCAACCGTATTTCTGTCCAGTTCCGACTTAATCAGCGGACACGATCTTTTGGTCATGGCGGCGGGCCGTCATCTGCCGCTTGTTGTCCATCTGTCGAATCAAACGCTGGCAGCCCAAGCCGGCGCGTTGGGCACCGGCCATGAGACCTACCATACGACAGGTGATTCGGGCTGTTTCGTGTTGTTGGCGACGAATGTGCAGGAGGCGGTGGATCTTACATTGGTCGCCCGCAGAACCGCGGAACTTTCCCTGATCCCGGGGATCGTGGCCATGGATGGAGAGCAAACCGCGCTCGCGGTACAAAACGTCGCCCTGCCCTCGTCCGATCTCGTCCGCTCATTCATCGGCCCCGCCCATGAAAAAATCCAGCCTCCAACCCCGGCACAACGCCTTATTTTCGGTGGAAAGCGGCGGCGAATCCCCTGTTGGCACGACCTGGATCGGCCGGTGTTGCATGGCGCCTTGCAGGGAACGGAGAGCTGGGGTCTTAGCGCGGTGGCCAAACGCCCCTACTTCGACAGGCATGTGGCGGCGATTCTGCGCGAATCCTCGGAATGGCTCGCGGAGCACACCCACCGGCAGCTCGATGCCATATCCACCTATCAGATGAGCAATGCCGACATCGTATTGGTAACACAAGGGTCCGCCACGGAAACGATACAGGCGACCGCGGACTACATGCGAAAGCGCGGCATGCGGATCGGTGTAATTGGGATCCGCTGTCTACGGCCATTTCCAGGACCGCAACTCGCTGAAGTCCTGCGCGGGAAACGCATTGTCGGTGTGCTGGAAAGATCGGACACACCTCTTGCCGCCGATCCACCTCTGACACGCCAGCTCCGGGCAGCCATCAATCGCGCATTGGAAAACAATCGCTTCGGGCATCATACCCATCCCCACTACCCGGTCATCACCGACAACGAGCAGCCGCGCCTGCGTTCGGTGCTGTTTGGCCTCGGTGGCCTACCACTTCGGGGCGCGGATCTGGTTGCGCTGTGCGAGGAACTGGCCCGCAACATCAAACAGGTGCGCCGTCCCAGGCGCTGGTTCCGTTCGAACACCCCGTCGAAAAGCATAGGTGATGGAGAAGTGGAACAGGTGCGTTCGCGTATCTATCTGGGATTCGACTTTGCCCGAGTATCCAGCGTGTATCCCAAGCGGCAGGTATTGCTGGATATACTGCGCCGGGATTACCCGGAGATCGCCAATCTCGGGCTAAGAGGCAAGGATTTTCCGCCCGATCTGCGTCCGAAAAGTACACTGACACTGGCGATCCACCGCATCCCGGGACAAGGTGCCGAAGGACTCGCCATCGAAGCGGCGGAATTTCTCCAGCGCCTGCTCAACGGAGAGGTACGCAGCAACCTTGGTCTTTACTGGGAGCGATTCGAATCCTATTGCGTGGATCGGGTCGATGTGGGTCCGCCGCCGTTGCGTGACTCCGGTGATCAGGTGCCGGTGGATATCTCGGTGGTAACCACGCCGCGTCACCACCAGTTCATGAGACCGATTGCCGATTTGATTCAGAACGGCGTCCTCATGACCGAAAGCCTGCTCGATGGTGAAACGTTTTGGCATTCTCTACCGCCGGTCCTACGCCAGGGTATCCGCATCAAGCAGGCAGTGCTCTATCGTGTCGCGCCCACTGGCGACAGGGCCGGACTGGAACTTTCCAAGGAACGACTGCTCGGCGCGCTGCTTGGCGCCCTTGGCGACGCGGGGCGGCTACCCCTTGCCACCGAGCGCCTGACGGAAGTGCGCAGCAATATCCTGCAAGACCTTCCCACCACCGAACAGGAAGCCCGGCTTACCGCCTTTACCAGCGGAATCGACGGGGTTCAGCGGGTCGATTATGGCTTGTTCTCAACCCTGGAAAACCCGGAAGAAGCGGAGGCGCGCGCCTTTTGGAGCGACGAGGTCCCAACCACCGTGCGACAACTCGGCAAGGCGGACGAGACTTACGACAGCCTGCCACGCTTCTGGCATCAGGTCGGGGTGATGTACCAAAATGGCGAGGCCCACGAGCTAACACCGGACCCTTATCTCGCTACGGGCATCGTTCCACCGTTGACATCCACCTTTCGGAATCTGAGCGACTCACGCGAGATCCTACCGGCATTCGATCCTGGCGCGTGTACCGGCTGCGGAAACTGTTGGGCAACCTGTCCGGACAGCGCGATTGCGCCGCTTGTCATCAGTGCGAAGCGACTCATCGACGCCGGCATTCGCATGGCGGAAGCCGGAGCACTCCGTTCCATCGCCTCCCGGCTTGCCAATGAACTCCATTCGCGGTGCGCCGATACAAAAAATGCAACAGCCGGTACGATCGCCGAACTCATGGCGGAGGTACGATTTCCCGAAAGCGGCGACTCGAAGATGGGTACAGCAACGGATGCGGGGAATGAACACGGGAAGACAGCGGAGGCCATGGAAAAGCTCCTCACGGAGATCGGATCGATCACTATTGCGCGCACGGCACCGTTTTTCACCGCGCACGAAAAGACCAAAGCCGGCAGCGGAGAGCTGTTATCCCTGTTTGTCAACCCCAATACCTGCAAGGCGTGTAATATTTGTGTCCATGCCTGCGAACCGGGGGCATTGACCCCGGCCCCACAAACCCTGACGCGCATCAGGGAAGCGCATCGCCTGTGGAGAGTCTGGGAAAATCTGCCGGAAACCACACCCGAAACCATCGAGCGCGCCGGCCGCGACCCACTCGTCAACCCGATGGCTGCCTTACAGCTATCCCGCCAGTGCCTGCTCAGCATGATCGGTGGAGATGGCGCGGAGGCCGGTTCCGGTGAGAAGATTGCGGTCCGTTTCCTGCTAAGTGCCGTGGAGGCCCACCAACAACCCCTGGCGAAAGGATTCCAGACCGATATCGACAAAGCGCGCGGCGATGTCCTGGCATTGATTCAGAGTATCGTAACGGACGCCCTGCCCACCAAGGATCTGGACGCCCTGGCCACGGGACTTGCCTCGGTCCATCCCGGTCAGGTCCCCCTGACGGTACTCACCAAACATCTCGACACCGCCGAGGATACCGGTATCGTGAATATCACGAGACTGCGCCGACTGGTGGAGCTGACCCGTACGCTCGGAGACTTTCACTGGGAGATCAAAAACGGACGACAGGGGCTGGGGCGCGCCCGTTTCGGCCTGGCCGTGGGACCGGGCTCCCTTGCCACCTGGGCCGGTGCTTACCCCAACAACCCCTTCCACGTGCCGGTCACCATCGATATGACGGGTGCCACGGCACAACTGGCTGCGGGCATTTTCGAAGGCCAGCTTCGCAAGACCACGGAAATCATCCAGGTTTTGCGGGAGGCCTCCGACGCCATCAATCAAAGTGGCACTCAGACATCGGCCCGCGCGGGAACGCGACGGGGCAGAACCTCCTTCAAACCGGACAGCGCCTCCCATCCCCTGGTCTGGCAGGACCTGACCCCCAAGGAACAGCAACTTTGCCCACCGGTCATCCTGCTGGGCAATAACGAAGCCCTGGGGGGACGAGGACTCGCGCCGATCCTGTGGTTGCTCAGCTCCGATCTGCCCTTCAAGATTCTCATCGTCTCCGAACTGGATTTGGGACTGGATGCCGTCGTAACCGCCACGGATACGACCGGCGTCATGGTGGACGCACCCTTTTCCCTTGCCAAAACGCCCAGGATCAACATCGGTTTGCTGGCGCTCGCCCAATACCGGGCCTACGTGGCGCAGACATCCATTGCCGACCCAGAGCACTTCCTCACCAGCATCCATGCCGCCATGGATTACACCGGACCGGCATTGCTGCACGTCCACGCACCGAGCCCGGAGCGTCATGGTTTCCCCATGAGCCACACCGTCGATCGCGCCGGGGACGCCGTGCGCTCGCGGGTGTTTCCCTTGTTCCGCTACGACCCACGCGCCCAGGGAGTATTTGGCCTTCGAATCGATCTCGCCGGTAACCCGGATCCCAATCTGATCTGGACTGCGGAAAACCGGGAGCCCTACACCCCAGCCCACTGGGCGTTGGAAGAGGGCCGGTTCGCGGAGCGTTTCCTACCGGTTTCCGAGGAAGAAGAGCCCGATACGCTACCACTGCTGGAGTATCTGGCGCGCGATCCCGCGCACCGTACCGGAAAAATAGCCGTCATCCATCATCCGGGACCAAATGGCGAGTCAATACCCTATCAGGTGGATCCCAAGCTAATCACCGCTATTCAGGATCGGCGCGAGGCCTGGCGTATCCTGCAGGAAATGGCGGGTCTCGTAACACCCTTTACGGAAAAGGTGGAAAAGCAGACCGAACAGCGGATAGCGATCCTGCGTGAAAAAGAACAGGCAACGATGAAAAAAGATTTCGATACCGAAGTGGCGGGATTGCGGGAAACCGTGGAAGCGGAGATGGCGGACAAGGTCCACGCGCAACTGATGCGGTTGGCCGGATTGCAGTGATCTGATCAACGCCGAATTATCCAAACGCCCGCGCGTTTTCAGAGCCGGTTTGGTTTAAAGGGTATGGTAGCGAAAAAGTGGGAAATCGAGGCTATTTTTCGCAAATCATGGACCGATTCTACCGCTTTTGCAGCCGATATCACTTTAACCAAACAGGCTCTCAATCCCGATAAAAAATATGAGCCACTCCTATCCAACAGAGCCCATCGTAGCGGTGGGCGCCGTCGTGTTCAAAGGCGAATCGGTGCTCCTGATCCGCCGAGGCCAGCCCCCGAATCAAGATCTCTGGGCGGTTCCGGGGGGATGTATTCGGTTGGGAGAAACGCTCCAGGCAGCGGCGGAACGAGAGATATGGGAAGAGACGGGGATCCGTATCCGCGCCCGTCATCCGATCTATATTTTCGACGTCGTCGACAAGGATGAACAAGGCCGGATCCGTTACCACTACGTCATTACGGATCTGTTGGCCGATTATCTGTCCGGTTCTCCAAGGGCCGGCGACGATGCCCTGGAAGCGCGTTGGGTCACACCCGAAGAGATCGATTCGTTACCGATGAGCGAAGAGACCATGAAGCTGTTGCGCGGCAAACCAAGGGAGGATGGCTTCCCACCGGGTTGGCGGGTGATTTCCGGCTAAACTCAAAAAGGTGTTGGAGGGCGAGATCATAGAGTTGCTAAGAG
>JABDQX010000271.1 GCA_013042035.1 Gammaproteobacteria bacterium | reverse complement strand
CCACTCAGGTACCCGTGGCCATCGCCATTGCCGGCATACTTGGTGAATTCGCCGCCTTTATGTTCGGCGTTCTTGTGAAAATGAATATTACACAGGTTCATCTGAGAATAGGCCGGAGCAGCGTTGAAAGCGATGCTGTTGCTACCGGTGGCCGAGTCGATGTCGCGTGGTGCTTGAGGACCAAACCCCTTGCCCGCGGTGTTTTTCGCCAGATTCTGGCGCTGCTCGGCAATGACCTGATCAGAGACCGGACCGTGAACGCTGGAATGTGCGTCTTTGTCGCTTACGTCTAGGGAAGGATCAAGAGATTCGGCAATCGCCTTACTAACCCCGATTTGAGTGCTAATGAGCGCCAGAACAATAGCAATCCGCGCACTACGAATCTTATTCATATTTTCCTCCTACATTACTGTTATGTATGACCGAGTACGAAAAATTTTGTCAAGTCTTTCCTTTTGCCTCCCGCCCGAATTTAGCCTCCATATATTTCATCGGCACTAAACGATGTTCGGACATCTCGACAGACACGCCGCATTTCTAGGGTGCGTGCCATATCTCATTGTTTGCGCATTTCACGCATTTCACAAGTCATTTTTCTTCCCAGAGCCCACAGCTTAGCGGGGGTAGCGTGAGTATCCCATGTTCGATGGAAAAACACATGGTTGCAAGTCCCTGTTCTTCGAAGCGCTCGTGATCGGCAATCTGTTTCCAATTACACAGATCCAGTCCCCCGATGTGGATGTATTCGATGCCACGGTGGGGATTGATGGCGAATAGCAGGCTCCGTGGCCCGTGGCTTTTATCGGCGTTGTACTGTATCGCGGTGGCGGAGGAATTCTGTGCGCCGGAATAGTGGAAAAACGTGCTGGAAGGCGTGAGATTCAGGCGAAATACCCGACCGCGTTGGGAGCGTCTGAAACTGATCCACTTTCTGAAATAATCATGGGTCGCGGCATATTCCATGGTTCGCTGGTAATCGATGGCGTTGATATCGCCTTCACGGTAACTGTTATCGATACCCTGCTTTGTCCGCAGGCCATCCTGTCCGGCCGAGATCATGGGAATTCCCAGCGAACTCATGATAACGGCGCATGCCAGGTGGGTGCGTCTGCGATCGGTTGCGGTGGGGTTATCGCCGCGATGGTTGGGGTTTTCCGTGATTTTGTCGATCCAACACCGATCATCGTGGGACTCGACATAATTGACAGTCTGTGTGGGCCGGGCCGTCAGGTGTTTCGTGCTACCCCCCATGTAGTAGTGCAATCCTTCCTGATTGCCGTGGCCCAGGAGGTATCGATACACGAATTCACGATAGCCGTCGTTCCATGAGGCAAACTCGGTGTGTTTGAGTCCTGTGTCGAAATGACCGCGAAAGCTCCAGGGTTCGGCGATGAGGATGATCGACGGCTTGACCGCCTTGAGGGCGGATTCGATTGCTTCCAGGGTTTCGATGCCGATCAAATGCGCCAGATCGAAACGGAATCCATCCACATCGTAACACTCGATAAAGTGGGTGAGGCTGTCGATGATAAGGCGGCGGGTCATGGGGGCATCGCAGCGGACATCATTGCCGCAACCGCTCCAATTAGTAAGAACGCCTGCTTCATTGAGATGGAAATAGTAGTCGCCATCAATGAAAAACAGCGGGTTGGGGTTGCCAACATGGTTGTAGACCACGTCGATTAGCACGGCAAACCCTTCATCATGGAACGCTTTGACGACGGATTGGAATTCCTCGATCTGAGAGCCGGATTCAGGGCGTCTGGCGTAGCTGCTGTCGGGGGCGAAATAATTCACCGGCATATAACCCCAGTGGTAATCTTCCTTGGCGTAGTGATCACCGATCTCCTGGAGCGGCAGTAACTCTACGGCATTGACGCCAAGGCTTTTGAAATAGCAACCTTTTGCCCGGATCCATTTTTCCAGTCCGGTAAAACCCAGGCGCTCTTCTTCTTCCAGGGCGATGGGGGCGTTCTTGAGGAGGTCGCGGATGTGGGCTTCGACGATGACCAGATCGTGCAAATCCGGCGTCGTGAATTTTCGCCCGCTCGGGTGTTTGATTCTTTTTCGATCCCACACGATACCGGGGCCAGTTGGACCAACCGCGGCAAGCGCGTAGGGATCGAGGATTTTAGGTGGGTCTTCATCGACAGGATCGGGTTGGTTTTCCTGTTCATCATTGATCGGTTCGTGATTTTCCCTGACCCCGATAGGCGCACCGGATTTCTTGTCTTTCTGATTCTTGCGCTCAGAACAGGCGATTGCCGTGTCACGGTTTTTCGGATCGCTATTTCCCGTGTTGCCATCTTTTTGTTCATCGACTGCCGCCACCTCATCTTTTTTCGGGCGATACACCTGGAAATAGTAGTACCAACCGTGAAGGTTTCGGTTGTGGATGATTTGCCAGATTCCCTGGTCGAGCTGGGTAAGTTCGTGTGTTTTCGGATCCGGGTTCGTAAGATCCTGGAAAAAGGTAACGGTAACGCACTCGGCGCGAGGTGCGAATAGGCTAAAGGTGGTTTTGCCTTTTTCGATGGTGGCCCCCAAGGGGCGGTCGGATTTGAAATCGAGGAAGTTCATCGGTAATTCCTGGGCCGTGCTGTGTTACAAGGTATTAAGGCGATTTCTATCAAAGAACATACCAGCTTGCTTGTCCTTTTGTCCGTTTTCTGCGTTACGTCAACAGTTACATAGAACGACTATGCGCCTGTTGCCGCGCCTTGAATACGAACAAAATTACC
>JABDQX010000267.1 GCA_013042035.1 Gammaproteobacteria bacterium | reverse complement strand
GATTGCACCAACCCCGGGTAACCTCCATGGTAGAAAATCCGTACCTCGGCCCTTCTCTGATTGAGCAGTTTTTGACCACTTTGCCCGATATTTCTGAAAATAGAAAAGGACGTGCGGAATGTCGGTTTCCAGCAAAGCGGAACGATCATCCGAACATGGTGCGCGCATGAATAACTCATTGGCAACTCTATCAGGGATTTCAACATTTGTTTGCATAGGATTTCTCAATGATGAGGCAACATATGCCGGATACGGTAAACCACCTCCGGGGCTGCTATTCACATCCCCCGGTTGATAAACGAAAATCACAACATTGCGCGCCTTCCATGAGTGTCTGGGTTCGCCTCAGGGTGATGTTCGGATTGAATCCTTTCAGAAGGGCAAAATCCCGGGTACAGGAGAACGACATTCCGAGCGCCGATGTCGAAGGCCCCAATGCTTCGTAAAGCTCGGCATATCGGCAGCGGGTGACATTAAAGGACAATACGTCATCCGTTTGTTCGATGACATCTATTTCCAGGGCATTGCCCTTGATCCAGAATCGGAGCGATTCATGGAAATGCGCCAGGGAATTACCGCCCATCCGTTCGCAAAGCGCAGCGCCCTGTTCCTCGGCAATCCCGGTAATGGTTGCCTGCAATACGGCGATCACCCTCTCGCGGCCGAATTCCTTACCCAACGCCTCAATGATCGGTACAAGGACACGGGCCTCCACCTCCCGGCGTGTCAGCACACCGATGGTTTCATTGAGTGTATCGGGTAGGAGTTGCTCCATGTGCCCGGCATTTTTGCAATTGTCGGACATTATCCAAGCATCTCCAGCGCGGCCGATGCCATCGTCGTGATCGATAGCTGGAGTGTCTCCTCGGCATCCGGATAGAAAAGCGGTGAATGCAGGGACGGCGGCGATAGGTTGCGGGATTTCCAGTCGGCGAGACGATGGGCGTTCACCGTGCCTATCCGCCACATGAAGCTCGGCACCCCCACGCGGTCAAAGAGGCTGAAGTCCTCTCCCCCCATGATCGGCTCGGACAGTTCGATATTCTCGGCATCCACAAGGCCATGAAACACCGGCAGCAACCGCGCCACCAGTTGCTCGTCATTATGCAGCGAAGGTATCCCCGGCGAGATGACGATTTTCGGTACCGGCGCATTTCCTCCCATGGCGATGGCCCTGGCCTTGCGCTCGATGGCCGCCAGCAAATGCACCCGGACGTCCTCCGAATAACTTCGCACGGTAATCTCCAGCTCGCACGTATCGGCAATGATGTTGTGCCGGGTTCCCCCATGGAAGGTGCCGACTGTAATCACCGCCGGTTCTATCGGCTTGATCTCCCGGCTGATAACCGTTTGAAGATCCAACACCAATTTGGCGGCGAGCACGATAGGGTCGATTGTCTCGTGGGGGGCGGCTCCGTGGCCCCCACGTCCTATCATGGTGACACGGACCGTATCCACCCCGGCAAAGCAGTAGCCGGGGCGGTATCCGATCTTGCCGGTTGCCAGCGTGGCGTCCACGTGTATGGCAAGGGCACAGTCGGGTTTCGGAAACCGCTCAAACAGACCATCGTCAAGCATGGCCTGGGCGCCGGTAGTACGCTCCTCGGCCGGTTGTGCGACGAACATGGCCGTGCCACGCCAAAGCGCCTTGTGCGCGGCAAGGTAGCGCGCCACGCCGATCAGACTCGTTATGTGCGCATCATGGCCACAGGCGTGCATGACGCCGACAT
This sequence comes from Gammaproteobacteria bacterium, assembly GCA_013042035.1. GTDB lineage: Bacteria > Pseudomonadota > Gammaproteobacteria > HK1 > HK1 > JABDQX01. The sequence continues at coordinate 2,815 of JABDQX010000267.1, read as the reverse complement.
CCATGCCATGGGAATCCTTTGCCTTTACGTTCGATGCATAAGCAAGACCGGTTTCCTCGACAATGGGCAGGGCATCCATATCGGCGCGGATCATCACGGTAGGACCATCGCCACTGTCGAGCAGGGCAACGATACCATGGCCACCGACATTGGCGGTGACCTTGGCGCCGAGGGCCTGGAATTCCGATACCAACCGCGCGGCGGTTTCCCCCTCCTGATCGGACAGCTCCGGGTGCGCGTGCAGATGACGATAGAGCTGAACGAGGTCTGGCAGGTTTTCCTTTGTCCAGTCGGTGGGATCATGTTGAGTGATGGTATTCATGTCGGTAAAAAGACCTGAACCACAGACGTTAAAAGTTACATTCCCCACACGCCGATCCGATATTTCCTACGTTGCTCTTCAAGCGGTTCTTCCCTGACAAGGATCTTCTCATTCCACGAGATATCCGGCCTACGATCGAAAATCACCAGATAGCCTTCGTCGGTACCGACGCGATCCATGTAGTCGGCGGTTTGGGCGATGCCCTCTTCAATCGTTGCTTCCAGGGATTTGCGCAGGATCTTGAGTTCGATGACCACTCGCTGCACGGGGCCAAGGAAACCCTGTTTCCTGTCCAGGGGCCACTGCACCCACAGATCGGTACGGCGGCGTCACAGGCCGTATTCCCGGTCGATGCGTCCGCCGCCATTGACGATGCGTTGCAGAAACGACTGCATCAACAGTTGCGGGCCGGCTTCCTGGTAGACGAAACGACCTATCCAGATCTCGCTGTTCTCCCGGAAAAACTGCTGAAAGCCATCCAGCAGTTTGGGGAAATCCAGGCGTCCATTTTCCTTGATGTACCAGGCAGTCTCCTGGAGAATTCGGGTTTGGGTGGTCCAGGTGAGAGAGCGCGGGATGATCTCCCGGTAGATGGGGTTGGCAATCTCGATTTGCGGACGGGTGCGAATCAGGCCGAGATCTTGCACATAAAGCTGGTCATCCTCGCTGGGCAGGATTGCACCGGGTTCGATATCGCCACTCAACAATTCGCTGAGTTGCTCGATCTCGTCCATATCCCAGCGAGAGAACGCCGGGATGGCATAATGGATATCAGCCTGAATGGGGCCTGTGGTATTGAAGGTTTTCATGGGGGTGGCGAACCGTTCAAATACCCTTGCTCTCCCGCCATATGGACATCGACGAGCCCTCGATTTTCACGACAATGGGAAATATCTCTTCCCGGGGTAGCTCGACGAGATCGCGCCACTTCGCATTTTCCTTGTCCCGAAAGACCGCCATAATCCCAAGGTAGCGGGCCGTTCGGTCCCACTCCCGATCGAACGGGAACCGCGTACCGGGATAGACGTCCATTTCCTCCTTGAAAACCAAATCCGCGCCCAGTACTCGCTCGTCATTATTGCGTAGGGTAAGGAAATCGGCGTTCCTGAAATCATCATCGGATTTCAGTTGGTAGATCCGGATCGTGACGGGCGATGGATATCCATGCTGGTCCGGATTTGTGTTTTCGGATACCAGAATTTCGCCATCAATGATGATTTTGGGGATTGCGACGCCGACGGCGTCCGGTTTTGGTTCCAACGGAGTGCAACAGCCGAAGGCAGTGGCACAGAGAAAGACAACGCACGAAAGCCGGGTAACTGATTGAAACATGAGTATCTCCCTAAGATATTTTTTGTGGCCTCCTATCGCGGATACCAGGATGTAAGCCGCGCGGCCAGCTCTTGGCTCACCACCGCCCCAAAGCGCTCGGCGAAACGCTCCAGGTAATCCCGTTCCCAAGTAAATTCGACAACTTCTTCCGCGCCGATCACCTCACGGGCGACGTAGCTGGTATTACCCAGTTCATCCGCGAGTCCAAGCCCAATGGCCTGTTTGCCACTCCACACGAGGCCATTGAAAAGCATATCGTCCTTGTCTCGGATTCGATCACTCCACACGAGGCCATTGACGAGTGTATCTTCCTTGCCTCGGAGTCGATCTCCTCGTCCCTTTTTAACCACGTCGATGAATTCTCTATGTATCTCATCCAATACGGATTGCAGATGGGATACTTCCTCGGGATCCGTCGGCGAGAAGGGATCGAAAAGCCCCTTGTGTTCTCCAGCGGTCAACAAACGCCGCTCGACGCCGAGTTTTTCCATGGCACCAACGAATCCGAATCCGTCGACAAGCACACCGATAGAGCCGATGACACTGGATTTGTCGACATATATGCGATCGGCCGCCACCGCCACATAGTAGCCGCCGGATGCGCAGATATCGGTAATAACGGCATACAACGGGATATCCGGATACTCACCGCGCAGCCGGCCGATCTCGTCGTTGATATAACCTGCCTGCACGGGACTGCCGCCGGGGCTGTTGATGCGCAGTACCACGCCCTTGGTGTTTTCGTCCTCGAACGCCGCCTGCAGACCCGAGATCACTTGATCGGCGCTTGCATCATTATGTTCGGCGATCAGACCATCGATCTCCACGAGCGCCGTATGCGCTTCCCCCGTGCGGTGCGGATGGATATCCTCCGGAAGATAGATGACGAGAAGTAAAAACAGATACGCGAATAACGTAAATTTGAAAAAGATTCCCCAGCGCCGCGCGCTGCGTTGTTCCTTAAGCGCCGCGAAGGCCAACCGATTTAGTAGATCCCGCTCCCAGGTAGGGGGGGCGTTGTTGTCTTGGTCGATTGCTGTATGAAAATCTTGCTTCATAATCGTGCCAGCCAGCCCGTGAGATCGTGGAAAGAATCGATGAAAGCGCGTGGTTTCCATTGTAACAAACGCGCCTTCTGCTGTACCCCATAGGTTACCGCCA
>JABDQX010000263.1 GCA_013042035.1 Gammaproteobacteria bacterium | reverse complement strand
TGCTTATCAGATGGATCGACTACTAGAACAGTTGGCGAAAAGAGAGAGAGATAATGAGTAGAACACAAAAGATGTCAGTAGAATCCAAAGAATCCCACTTACGTAGCATCCTGAAAGCCATCACATGGCGTATTCTCGCCACGACGACAACTTTCCTTATTGCCTACTTCGTTACGGGCGAGTCCATTGTGGCATTTACCATTGCCAGCTTCGAAACCATTGCAAAACTGGCAATCTACTATTTTCACGAGAGAGCATGGCAAATGGTGCCTCGGCAAACAATAAGAGGCTTACTAAAAGGCGGGACGATTGCCGGGAAAGATCATCCATGAAGTTCCCCCACAATATCAGTGGTCGGGGTGAGAGGATTTGAACCTCCGGCCCCTGCCTCCCGAAGGCAGTGCTCTACCAAGCTGAGCTACACCCCGAATGATTTTGCTTCACATGTACCTTAAGGTGATTTCCAGAAAAGAATATACCGATCTCACTTGTCTTCTTGTCCGTCTTCTGCGTTACGGCAACAGTTACAGAGAACGACTATGCGCCTGTTACCGCGCCTTGAATACGAACAACAATCCTGCGCGATTCCGGTATATTCTTTTTGAGAAATCACCTAAATTAATAGGTACGATTGACGGAAAACGTCGCCAATCCTGCCAGCGCATCCCGATAGGAAGACGGCGGAACGACATTCAAGGCCTGTAGCGCAAGATCCGCCTCCGCCCTGGCAGCGGCAGCAGTGTACGCAATGGCACCCGTGGATTCAACTGTTTCTATGATACGCTGGATTTTATCCCCTTGGCCTTCGCGTATGGCCTCCCGGATAATGGCCACCTGGGATTCGGTCCCGACACGCATGGCGTAGATAAGTGGCAGCGTTGGTTTCCCTTCCGCAAGGTCATCGCCGATATTCTTTCCGATCTCACCGATTGCGCCTCGGTAATCCAGCGCGTCATCGATGAGCTGGTATGCCGTTCCCAGATGTAGACCAAAAGCGGCCATTGCCTGTTCTTCTTCCCGTGGACGCCGATGAAGCACGGCGCCTATTTGTGTCGCCGCTTCAAATAATTTTGCCGTCTTTGCACGAATGACATCCAGATATTGTTCTTCCGTGGTATCGGGTTCATTGCAATTTAACAACTGCATCACCTCACCTTCGGCGATTACGTTGGTGGTGTCGGCGAAAATCTCCATGATACGCATGTCGCCGACCTGGACCATCATCTGAAACGCCCGGGAGTAGAGGAAATCCCCCACCAGGACACTGGCATTATTGCCCCAAACGGTATTGGCGGTTTCCTGTCCGCGACGAAGATCGGAAGCGTCCACGACATCGTCATGAAGAAGGGTCGCGGTGTGAATAAATTCGATGATCGCGGCAAGCGCGATGTGGTCACGTCCATTGTTATTACCGAAAAGATGGGTAGCGAGCAACACCAGAAGTGGCCGAAGGCGCTTACCGCCACTGTGGACGATGTAGCTGGAAATCCGGTTTACCAGCACTACGTCGGAGTGAAGCTGTTCTTCAATCAGCGCATCCGTGGCGCGCATGTCCTCATGGACCAACTCGCGTATGCTGCTAAAATCCATCTCTCGCCCACGGATGGCCCCGGAAGCGCTATCGTTAGCTTGCGGATCAGGCAATGTAAAAATCCTCTCAATCGATAAATCAATCGGTTACCGGAAAAAGTTACCTACGGGACTATTATACATACATTCAGGATCAATCGTGATCGAAGCCAAAACCAAAAAAGGGAATACATTATCCCTCGATCGGCGTCTTTGCGTCGCTCCCATGCTGGATTGGACGGATCGGCATGAACGCTTTTTTTTGCGGCTCATCACGCGCCATACCCTTCTTTATACGGAGATGGTTACCACGGGGGCATTGCTGCACGGCGACAAAGAAAGGTTCCTAGCCTATGACCCCAGTGAACATCCCATTGCCCTTCAACTGGGTGGCAACGACCCGCAAGCGCTTGCCGAATGCGCCCGTCTGGCCGAGGATTATGGCTATGACGAAATAAACCTTAACTGCGGTTGCCCCAGTCAGCGCGTGCAATCGGGGCAGTTCGGCGCCTGTTTACTGGCCAATCCCGCGCGGGTCGCGCAGTGTGTCGCTGCCATGTGCCGTGAGGTTTCCATCCCGGTAACGGTAAAGACACGGATCGGTATCAACGAACAGGGCATCAATGAACACAATGTCGATAAGCCCCGTGTTGATGAATGGGATATCGATGAAGGCGATTCTTACCGCCATCTCGCCGATTTTATCGAAACAGTGGCCGAGGCTGGCTGCAACACCTTCATTATCCACGCACGCAAGGCTTGGTTGGGGCATATCCCCACGGTGACCGACGCCTTTACGCCAGATCCTGCCCTCCCACCAAACACCCGTCATCTTGCCCCCCACGGTTACAAGAATAGTCACAAAAAACGGGGACTCAATCCATCGCAAAACCGTGCGATTCCTCCCCTGCGTTACGATGTGGCGAGCAACCTGAAAAAGATGTTTCCAACACTGGCAATCGTTCTAAATGGTGGGGTAACGGATTTGGAAAGCGCGCGTGCGCATCTGGACGTCTTCGATGGCGTGATGATAGGCCGCGCGGCCTATCATCACGCCA
>JABDQX010000262.1 GCA_013042035.1 Gammaproteobacteria bacterium | reverse complement strand
GGGCGTGCGCATCGCGGACATGGCTCGCCCGTACGGCCATAGACCAGCAATCGCTGCTGAAAGTATCCGGGTTTGCCGTCGCTTTGGACGAAATCCCGCAAGGTGGTTCCACCGTTGTCGATGGCTTCGCGCAATGTTTTCTGAATGGCCACCGCCAGGATATCGTATCGGTGGCGAGAGAGGCTATCCGCCTGTCGGGTGGGCAAAATGCCGGCCAGGAAAAGCGATTCATTGACATAGATATTGCCAAGCCCCGCGACGATTTTGCCGTCCAGTAACAGGCATTTTATGGCGACACGTCGATGTCGGGAGATCCTGAAAAGCCAGTCCCCCGAAAATTCCTCTCCCGATGGCTCATTTTCCGAGAGCTGATTTCCAAGGAATGCATTCCCGAGGGGCTCGGGACCGAGACTTGCAAGACGCGGATGTGTTAGAGGGGCCGCGCCCGCCCAGAGCATTGCGCCGAATCGTCGGGGATCACGGAAACGTAAACAATGGCCGTTCGCCAGAATGAAGTCGACATGGTCGTGTTTTTCCGGCGGAATAGTCGTTGGAATGATTCGTAAACTTCCCGACATGCCAAGGTGCACAATGACCGTCCCGGCTGTCGTATGGAATAAGAGGTATTTTCCGCGCCGGGTAATTTGTTTAACGGTCTGCCCGGGTAATTCGCGGATAATTTCCTCCGCCACGGGCCAGCGTAGCTGGGGATTTCGGACGACAACGGCCTCTATCCTGCTCCCGAGAAGCCGTCCGGCCAAACCGCGGCGCGTGGTTTCTACCTCGGGAAGTTCAGGCATGGGGGGCTATTTTACGTCGTGTGGCCCATTGTCCTGTGAAACGAAAGAGATGTGGGAGAAAGAGATGTCGGAGCATTACATGCTGTCGGACTCGCATTTTCATGGAAACTCTCCGGAGCGGTCGATAACGTATTCCCCCCCCCCAGATACATCTGCCGTACCGCCGGGTTGGCGAGTAGTTCTTTTCCTGTTCCCGTGTAGCGATTCTTCCCCAGTTCGAGTGCATATCCGCGATCCGATGTGCTAAGGGCGCGAGCGGCGTTTTGTTCTACCATCAGGAGGGTGCGCCCATCGTCTCTGAGCGCTATCAGATGTTCGAAAATGATATCCACGTATTTTGGAGAGAGCCCGAGGGAAGGTTCATCGAGTATCACGAGTGTCGGGTCCAGCATCAGCGCGCGACCAATGGCCAGCATCTGTTGCTCACCACCGCTAAGGCGCCCCGCAAGTTGCCGGCGGCGTTCCCGAAGGCGTGGAAACTGATCAAATACCTTATCTACGGCAACCTTTCGCGCCAGATGTTCCTTCATCAGGAAGGCGCCCATCTCGAGGTTTTCTTCCACGGACATATTGCTGAAAACAATCCTTCCCTGGGGAACGTAGCCGATGCCAAGCGCGGCGACTCCATGGGTGGGAAGCTTGGTGATTTCCCTATTGTTGAAGGTGATATTACCCGCGCAGGGGGTGGCGATGTTCAGTATGGCCTTGATGACGGTGGATTTTCCGGCCCCGTTCGGGCCGATGATAGAGACGATCTCCCCACGGTATACTTCCATGTCGATATCGAACAATACCTGAACAGGACCGTAAGAAGCATCGAGTTGGCGAATGGTAAGTAGCGGATGTTTATCCATTGAGCTGTCTGCAAACCTCATCAAGCGCCAAAATAGGCTTCCAGTACGTGTTTATCCTGTCGAACCGATTCCAGATCACCATGAGCGATAACCTCGCCTTCATTCAAGACATAGACGTCGGCGCAAAGATCGGCGATCACCGACATATCGTGTTCGATGATGAAGAAAGAAGTACCTTGCGCGTTCAATTCACGCACCATGCTCCACAATGTCTGGCGCAACGTCGGATTGATACCGGCCGCTGGTTCGTCTAGCAGAATCAACTCCGGAGCACTCATGAGAACCCGCAAGAATTCCACCAAACGCTTCTGACCATAGGAAAGAACGCTTGCCAGCACATTTTCATAGTGGTGCAAATTGATGCGCATCAATAGCTGGGTGGCCTGCTTGTGGGTACCCGGCATGTTGGGCCTTGCCGCCACCATCAGGTTTTCCAGAACGGTAAGCTCCGGGAAAAGACGACTCAGTTGAAATGTACGCGCGAGACCTGCGTGGTATATTTTCGACGCTCGCTTTCCCAGGATGGATTTGTTGGAAAAACGCACATCGCCAGTAGCATCCCGGTCCATACCCGATACGGCTTGAAACAGCGTGGTTTTACCGGAGCCGTTGGGGCCGATGAGCCCGGTGATGCCGCCCCGCAGAATATGGATGTCAACGCCATGCAGTGCCTGCACTCCGCCGAAGTTCCGGCTGAGATCATGGATGCACAATATATGATTCTGGCAGTAATCCATTACGGCATCGGCTCTTTCGTTGGCGCATGGTTAGTCGAATGACTCAAGGGCATGGCCTTGCGCTTGTCCATCAACCCAAGGATACCGCGCGGCATATAAAACACCACGAGGATCACCAGAACGCCCAAAAGGGCCAGGTGAGCCGCGGGAAATTCCGCCCATAGGAACTCTCTGAAACCCATAATGATAACGGCCCCCAATACAGGTCCCCATATGGTGCCGGTACCGCCCAATAGAACGATGACGATCATTTGTAGATTCAAGATCGGCGTAAAGGCTGAATGCGGGTCGACAAAGCTCGTATACATGACATACACCACACCAACAGCGCCGGGTATGGTGGCGCTCAAGAGAAAAGCGAGCACCTTATCCCGTGTAGTGTTGACGCCAATCATTTCAGCGGCGCCTTCATCTTCTCGAATTGTTCTTAGTTCGAGGCCGAACCGGCTGTGGTGAATCCAAGCCACCAAGCCTGTTGCCGCGGCCCCCAGAAAAAACATGGCATAGTAAGTAACGGATATATCCGGTAACACGGCCGGACTAAGCGTAATACCATCCCCCCCCTCGGTGAGATCCACCCACAGGGTTGCCACCATTCGTCCAATCTCATTTACACCCAGCATGGCGATGGCGAAGTAAGGGCCTTTTAGCCGTAGGGTCAGGATCCCCAGCGGAAGGGCAACCAGGAAGCTGACGGCGGCCCCGCACAGGATCGCGAGCCCAAATAGGACAGAGAGAAACCAGGGGAGGGACGTTGGTGTAAGGCAGGCCGTTAATGGTAAACCGGCCGTCAGTATCAGGGCGCCGGTATAAGCACCAACACCGAAAAACGCGGTATGACCGAACGATACATAGCCGGTCATACCGGAGATCAGATTCCATGATTGGGCAAGGGCCAACATCATGAACAGTTGCAGGAGGAAGGTAAGAATGTAGTCGCTTGTCATCATCGGGGCTGCCAGGGCTACCAGGATGATGGCGATGACCCCTGTCATTTTTAACCACGGCACCACCAGAGAGCCAGTCACACGCGATTGGAACCGGGAATTCCTGGCCGGAGTGGTCGACGAAACATTACCGGGCATAGGCGATTCCTCGCAGGCCGGTCGGTCGAATCAAGAGCACGAGAACCAACAGGGCATAGGCGACCATTTCTGACCATTGGGTGGTGAAAAATCCTGCCACCAACGCCTCGGCCACGCCCAGGAGGATGCCGCCGGCAAATGCCCCGGAAAAGCTTCCCATGCCACCAATGATGATGATGGCAAAACATTTTAGGATGAAGTCCGCACCGGTTTCCGGCGAGAACGAATAGATGGTGCTGAGCATAACGCCGGCCGCGCCCGCCATGGCGGTGGCAAGACCAAAGGTAAGCATCCGGACACGCACCACATCAATCCCACAGATCTCCGCGACCTTGGGATGTTCGGACGTCGCTCTAATGGCCTTGCCCAGCCGGGTTTTCTTCAGAAACAGGTAAACCATCAGGGTAATAACAATCGCTACCAAGGCTGCCGTGCTTCGCGTTATGGGAATGGTAATCATCTCTCCCAAGACGATTGAGCCTTGCAGGACCGGGATTGATTTGAAATCGGCGGAGAAAACGGCAAGCCCGAGATTCATCAGGACGATGGACAGGCCATAGGTCAATATCAGCGAGGATAATTCGTGTTGTCCCACGACCCGTTCGATGAACAGGCGCTGCATAAGCTGCCCCAGTCCGAACAGGACGGGGACGACGATCACAAGTGAGATTAGCGGATGCAGGCCGAAAAATGTGTATAGCACGTACGCGAAATATGCGCCGATTAGCATCAGCTCCGCGTGCGCCACGTTGATGATCCGCATAACCCCGAATACCAGATTAAGTCCACAGGCAAGAAGCGCATAAAGGGCGCCCGCCAACAGTCCGGCGATTAATAACTGGACAATGAAGAGAATGTCGAGTGATTCCATGAGTCGCTGGAGAAATCGGATCTATTCCGGATCGGGGGGTGGAATCCAATCGGAAAACGCATCAGCGTTTTCCGATTGGCATTTTCGATAAACGGTTAACGTTCCGACCACGGCTTGAACGGATAGACGATCTTAGCGGTGGCGGAGCTTTCCGGTAATACTAGCTCCCGTTTGCCATCGATCCATTGAATGGCATAACTGGGCTTACCTATCTGTTTACCGCTTGCATCGACTTTATAGGGCCCAAAAACAGTGCTGGTATCCAATTCGGAAAGGGCTTTGCGCACGGCGTCCCGATCCGTGGAACCGGCGTTGGTTACCGCCGCTTCCAATACCTGGCCGGCACCATAGCCACCAGCGGCGTGATAACCGGGTATGTGACCATAAGTCTGTTCATAATCCTTGGCGAAATTCTTCATGCCCGAGAAGGTCATATAGGGTTGCTTGCTGGGCTCCCATTGACTGTTTCCCATGACACCTTCCGAATCCGCTCCCAGATTTTTGCCGAAGTCCGGCAGACCCGGTCCTACCGCAAAGGCAAGGATTTTGGCATCGAATCGATTTTCCTTGGCCTGACGGACAAAGGCGGTGGAATCGGGCAGGTAAGAGCCGCCAACGATGATGTCGGGGTTTTTTCTGCGCATCTTCATGATGATAGCGGAGAAATCGGTGGAGCCTTTTCCGTATTCCTCTTCAAAAACCAAGTCCATGCCCAACGCCTTTACCTTCGCCTTTACACCCTGGGCGATCCCGCGCGGGAAGGTCGTATCCGAATAAATCAGGGCGACCTTGGAAAGTCCCTTGCCTTTGGCAAATTCCAGAATCTGATCCATGTAGACATCGTCGGGCGCATAGAGACCGAACACATTCTTATAGCCTCGCGACCAGACTTTGGTTCCTGCCGCGCCCGCCGATACCATGGGGAATTTATGCTTTTCGGCGATGGTGCTGGCGGCAAGTGTCACACCTGACGAATAAGGTCCGAGGATTAGGTCGACTTTGTCGTCCGTAATCAATTTCTCGTAGAGTTTGGCACCCGTATCCGGCTTGGATTCGTCATCGTAGTGTACGAGACTCACGGTTTTTTCCAACAGTCCACCACGGGCATTTACATTTTCTACCCACATCCGGATACCATTGAGCTGCTCTTGTCCTGTGCGGGCATATTTCCCTGTCAGTGCTACCGAAGCACCGACCACAATCTCATCGGCCGCGAATGCCGAGCCGGAGATTGCCCCGAGTGCTATTAGAGGTATGGATAGTAATATCTGTCGTCTTTTCATTTTAGGATTCCCCTTAGTGTATTTTGGAGGCATTTTTCCGACGCTACCGGGCGGATAGTTACCAAGAAATACATATGGAAAGTTATGATTTTCCGGCAATATATGATTATTTGATCAATCAGGTCAACTTTGAAATGGTGGGACGTTAAAATACAAGGGCTTGAGGTATTCGCGCCACGCTCGCTGTGTGGCGCGATCGCCTCTCAATGATCTACGCCGCCGTGTTTTGCGTGAACAACCGGTCGGTATGCCGCCGGTTTGCCCGGGCCATAGACTTCCTCGAGCGTCAAACCGTTATCGACCTCCTTGAAGATATCAGCCTCTGGCAGGGCTTGGAGTTTGTGGGCTTGAGTTCGCGTGTATCCCAGTGAACGGAAGTCCAGTAGGCCATCCTCGGCGGTGTGACAGGCGGAGCAGGCCCAGCCCCGGCCACTGATGCCGTGGTTCAGGGCAATGCTGCCCATTTGGCGCATCCAGTGCGGTTCGATCTTGCCGGGATAGTCCGGATCCAAAGGATAATCGGGCTTCCAACCTTCGGTGATCCCGAAGTAGCGCATGAATTCATCCATCATGTAAAGCTTGAATGGATATTGATACATCCGCTTGACCATAGGATGCTTGATGGCGGTCTCCATGGACTTTTTCGGGTCTCCTGTCTCCAAATAGGTGGTGTAATCGAAGGGCAGGATCATCGCGCCGAAAGGTCCTTGATTGTTCATGTCCTCATACATCATGGCGTTGAACAGGTGGAAGGGATAGATTTTCGACTTGCCCGCCTTTTGGTATGGTCTGATATTCGTATCCACCATTTGGCGCCGTTTCGCCAGCATTTCCGGCGAAAGCTGGCTCAGGAAGTCATTGTTTTCGACACCACCGCCCCGGATGTCGAGACCTGGCAGCTTATTGTATTGCGTCAGGTTTTTCATCAGCGGGTCGTACGGGTCGTAAGAACTTGTATTCGAGGGGTTATCACCGAGCGCGTTGGCCAGGAAAGTACCGGTGCCGTTGTACCACAGATAACCAACCGTTACTCGCACGTCGCTGGAGACCAGTAGTGGGTCTGGCGTCCAGAGACCTTCTTCCTCATGGAAGATGGGATTGATCCAATCCATCAGAACCACACTGTTCTTTTGCAACTTGGTGATATGGCAGGTTTGGCAGGCCAGACGCTCGACGTGACCATTGAGCATGGCTCGCGTTTGCCGGTTGCGGACATGGGGCGTTTCGGAATGGCATTTGGTACAGGATACCTCGACATCCGGCAGATCGTTGGAGACTAGATCGACACCCTCTTGCCCACGGGGAATCTTGTGGCCCACTGGCCGGTGGCAGTCCAAACACTCCAACCCGGCTGCGGCATGTACGTCGTCTTCCGGATGAAACGGAGTGCCACGCTTGCTCCATGGATGCAGAATCCGTGGATTCTTCACGCCGGTCGCCTTGGCCGCGGCATTGTTTTTGTAGGTATCTCCGCCCAGATTATGCTGATGGCAGCGCAGGCAGGCCTCGGGCTTGGGCCGACCGACGCCCATCGCGGCCTTCATGCTACGATCCTGGTTCCAGCGTAAACCAACCTCGTCTTTCACCACGAAGCGCTGATTCATGTCGTAGGTGCGGGAGTGACACATCAGGCAGTCGATGGCATTCCGGCGATTCTCGTCATCGATCCCTATGGGCATCATGAGATCCGAAGGGGGACCATACATGCCGCCGATATGGCATTGCCCGCAGCCTTCCGACATGGTCAGCGGCTCGCCATTGGCAGGCTTGGCCTTGGCGAGGGCGGCCCAACCAGTCCAGGTAAAGCTACCGGGGATGCCACAGGCGCGGTCGATCTTGCCCACCGGAATTTTGCGCCCTTCCTTGTTGACCTCGCGACCGTCGTAACCCACGGTGGAGAAGCCTTTGCCCATCCTGAATAGCTGGAAATGGGTCGACGTCATGACATTCTCCATGGTGTCTACTTTCTCGACCTTATCTCCGGGATACTTGATTTTTATGGATTCATGGCATCCGAGGCACGTATTGGGCCCATCGTATTGTCGAATGCCGGCGTCACGAAAATACCCGATATGCGAATAGCCACTTTTATCGCGCAGGGATTTTTGCTTGGTGCGTAGT
>JABDQX010000258.1 GCA_013042035.1 Gammaproteobacteria bacterium | reverse complement strand
TTGAGTGCCGCTATCAATCCGGCGCGGATGAGGGCGGATTTACCGGCCCCGGATTCGCCTTCCAGAAAGACCAGCGGCAATGTGCTGACGGCATAGAACAGCCGCTTGACATCCTCCTCGCGCCCGCGTAGGTGCTCCGGGTTATCAGGATCGAGCCGCAGCGCCTCCGGGCGCAATAGCCATGACTTGCGCGAGAGGCCATGCCAGAGCAGGGATAGCCCAACCAGAAGCAATATTGTAATGCCCGCCCAGAACAACCAGACGAACGCGGGATTTTCCGATGGTTCCCGAAACATCGGGAGTCTTTCAGTCAACCAGCCGAAAACCGATACCAGCACCGCGATGATCGAAGCGATTGCGCCGGCGATGTTCAGGCTCTCTCTTGGTGATCTTGTCGGTGTTCCGGTCATGATTGGGGATTTTATCCGAATACGTCGCCTTTGGTTCAATCTTAGCCTTGCCAACGGTACGCCATTGACGTACCGTTGGGGTATGGTGTTCGTGGAAACCCCCATCTTTACAAAAGCGATTACCCGGCTGGTTTCGGATGATGAGTATAGGCAACTGCAAAGAGAGCTGTTGCTCCGTCCGGATGCCGGGGTTTTGATCAAAGGTGCGGGTGGTTTGCGCAAGATTCGGTGGAGAACGAAAGGAACCGGCAAGCGAGGAGGTATCCGAGTCATCTATTATCTGGATTTGCCGGACATCTTCTACATGCTCTTCGCTTTCAGGAAGAACGAGCAGGAAGACATGACGCCTGATCAACTTAATATACTCAAAGCACTCGTTCAGGAGTGGTTATCGTGAAAGAACAGGATTTTTCCGAACTGGCCGCCAGCATCGAACAGGCCGGACGGATCAAGCAGGGCAAGGAAAGGCCGGGACGGGTCTTTAGCTATCCCGCGCCGAATGTGAAGACAATCCGCGACGGCCTGGGCATCTCCCAGAGCGAATTTGCCCTGATGATCGGCGTTGGTCTCTCAACGGTGCGGAACTGGGAACAGGGTCGGCGCGCGCCCCAAGGTCCGGCCAAGGCCTTGCTGCGTATCGCCGAGAAAGAACCCAATGCCGTAATAAAGGCCTTGCACTCGGCGTAGGATACTTGGTGGGGGTGGGGCGTCGGGCGAACCGCTTTACAAATCGAAGGAATGTAGTGCTGCGCACGGCAAATTCCTTCGATTATTCTCCTCCATAGATCAAGGTTTCCCGTGGGTGTTGAACGAAGTGCTTGCGGCGTGGAGTAGTAGCGCGCGCGGCACTACTCCACCAAAACATAGGGTGCCCAGTAGCGTGGGGTCCACTATAGCGGCCACCCCAGGGTGTGACTGGTTCGAGGTATAGATGGATTCTTATCGGACTTGGGGCACATCTTCGCTGAGAGATCGACTATCTCCCGGTCAGAACTACTCTTTAGGCGTGACAGGCTCGTTTCATGGCCGGAACCATAACAACGGGCTCGCTAATCCGGCCCGTGGATGCAAGGGCTTCAGGATAGCGGTGGAATAGACGGCCGATGGCCAAGTATGCAAAAACGAAAAAACCCGCGATTACGCGGGTTTATGCATCCTGTCGGACGGTGTCGAACCTGATATTGGTGGAGCTAGGCGGGATCGAACCGCCGACCTCTTGACTGCCAGTCAAGCGCTCTCCCAGCTGAGCTATAGCCCCATACTTACTTGGAAGGAGGGAGGGGGAAATTTACGCTCCCTCCCCTATTCTGTCAAGACTCAAAAATTATATCCGGGAATGGATCGCTTCTTTGGTTTTGGAAGCAGTCGAAATACAAAATTTCAGGTGCCGGAAGTATACTCAACCGCCCGTTCGAGACGACGCAGGGTTTGGTTCTTCCCCACCAATTCCAAGGTAATATCGATAGGTGGCGAGAATGTCCTGCCGGTGATGGCAACCCGCAGCGGTTGCGCGAGCTTACCGAACTTCATGCCAACGTCCTCGGCGACATCCATGATCGTTTCATGGATCCGGGTCGCGGACCACTCTTCAAGGGCCATCAGATGACTGTGCAATTTTTGCAGTGCGTTGCCGGCATCCCTTGTCAGGTGTTTTTCGGAACCGGCATCGAACCGGTCGAAATCCTTGTAGAAATAAAGGCTGTTGTTAGCCATTTCTCCCAGGGTCTTGGCGCGTTCGCGCTGTACCATGACCACCTCGACGAGATCCGGGCCTTCGCTGGGGTCGACCCCAAGCTGACCCATGTGGCGACTCAGATACCGGGCGATATGCATCGGTTCAATGTTCTTTATGTAGTGTTGATTGAGCCATGACAGCTTTTCGGTATCGAACGTGGCGGCCGCGCGGTTTACATTCGTAATATCGAAAAGCTCGACCATCTCATCCAGGGAGAACACCTCCTGATCGCCATGGGACCAACCAAGCCGGGCCAGGTAGTTCAACAAGGCCTCCGGCAGATAGCCCTCCTGGCGGTACTGCATCACACTAACCGCGCCATGGCGCTTGGATAGCCGCTGGCCGTCCGGCCCCATAATCATGGGCACGTGAGCATAGATAGGCGGGGTTGCGCCGAGCGCCGACAGGATATTGATTTGCCGTGGCGTGTTATTGAGATGATCGTCACCACGAATGACGTGGGTAATTCCCATGTCGATATCATCGACAACGACCGTTAGATGATAGGTCGGACTACCGTCGACCCGCGCGATGATAAGGTCATCCAACTCGTCATTTTGGAACGACACGGCACCCCGGACAAGGTCATCAACAAGAATTTCCCCCGACAGGGGATTCCGGAAACGCACCACATAAGGGGCATTTTCCGACGGGGCATCGGTGCGATGACGGCAATGGCCATCGTATCGGGGCTTGGCCTTGCGCGCCATCTGTTCGGCCCGCACGGCATCGATCCTTTCACGGCTGCAGTAACACCGGTACGCCTTTCCCTCATCCAGGAGACGTTGGATGACCTCATGATAATGATCGAACCGATCACTTTGAAAAATAGGGCCCTCGTCATAATCGAGCCCGAGCCATGCCATGCCTTCCAGGATCGCATCCACGGATTCGGGTGTGGAGCGTTGCCTGTCCGTATCCTCGATACGAAGGATGAATTCTCCACCGTGCCGACGCGCATACAGCCAGGAAAAGAGCGCGGTTCGCGCGCCTCCCACGTGAAGATAGCCGGTCGGACTTGGGGCAAAACGGGTTCGCGTAGTCATGGGTCGGAAGGGTACCGCTAAAATCCGGAAAAGTGAAATTCTTTGCTTATTGCCATCGATAATCGTAAAGATTATGGTGAGAAACAGTTGACGGGTATTGGCCTTTCGCGAACGCGAATCGTCGTTGTGAACACTGTCCGGCTCGGCTCGAGCATATGGCGCCAATGAACCCATCAACGGAGCAAAATTATTTGGAGTAACACCATGCTAAATTCATTCCAAACCAATACGACCCTGGCGATCGATGGACGCCACTACCGAATCCACGGCCTGGGGCGTCTGGCCAACGACATGGACACCAGGGGCATCGACATCCGGCGGCTGCCCTTTTCCCTACGCATCCTGCTGGAAAACCTGCTCCGGCATGAAGACGGTGTTACCGTTACCCGGCAAGATATCATGGCGCTGGCCGCATGGGATCCCCAGGTGGAACCGGCAACCGAGATTGCCTTCACGCCAAGCCGGGTGATTCTTCAGGATTTCACGGGTGTCCCGGTGTTGGTGGATCTGGCCGCCATGCGGGACGCCATGGGGGCGCTCGGTGGGCTACCGGCGAAGATCAACCCCCTGTCGCCGGTGGAACTGGTGATCGACCATTCCGTGCAAGTGGATGTTTTCAACCGGGAAGCGGCATCCGCGCATAACGAGGCCATCGAGTTTGACCGAAACCGGGAGCGCTACGCCTTTCTGCGATGGGGGCAAACCGCGTTTTCGGATTTCGCGGTGGTGCCACCTGGCATGGGCATCATCCATCAGATCAACGTGGAACACCTGGCGAGGGTGGTGTTTACCGAGAAAAACGGTGACGGGGAGCAAACCGACGCACCGTTTGCCTTCCCGGATACGGTCGTTGGCACCGATTCCCACACCACGATGGTCAACGGTCTTGGGGTTCTGGGCTGGGGCGTGGGCGGCATCGAGGCCGAAGCTGCCATGCTCGGCCAGCCCGTTACCATGCTGATTCCCGAAGTCATCGGCTTCCGTCTCGACGGCAAGATGGCCGAAGGCATCACTGCAACCGACCTCGTGCTTGTCATCGTCGAAATGCTGCGCCAGAAAGGCGT
>JABDQX010000250.1 GCA_013042035.1 Gammaproteobacteria bacterium | reverse complement strand
TCACCGGAGAACCCGGCACCGGCAAAACCCAAGCCGCCTACTATACCGCCTACAAGCTGGGGGTCGAACCGGTGATCCACTTTCAGGTCAAATCCGAGAGCACGGCAAGGGATCTGCTGTATCACTTCGACACCGTTCGGTATTTCCATGATGCCAACATGGGTAAAGGATCCGACAAAGGACCGGACAAAAAAACACTGAACAAGGCCGATTACATCGAAAGGCGCGCGCTCTGGCTGGCGTTCGAGATTGCACGCACTACCGGAGTGTCGCCCGTGGTACTAATCTACGATATCGACTAGGCGCCCCGTGATTTACCTAATGTTCTGCTTCACGAACTCGACAAGATGGAATTCAAGGTCATCGAGACCGACCAAACCCACATCGCCCCCCGGCGGCTTCGCCCCATCGTGTTCATCACCTCCAACAGCGAACGCCGCCTACCCGAGCCGTTCCTGCGCCGCTGCACCTATCACCATATCGAGTTCACCGACAAACTCGTCGAACTTGCCGTGGCGGCCAGAAAAGACGATTTCAAGGAACTATCCCCCGAATTCATCAAGATGGCGGTGCAACGGTTCCTCGCCCTGCGGAACCGGAACCTGCGCAAAACGCCCGCCACCGGTGAGTTGCTGGTCTGGCTCAAGGTGCTTGCCACCGCCGTCGGCACCTACCCGGAAAGACTGGAGGAGGAGCTATCGAAGTTGCCGTATCTCGGGGTGCTGTTGAAGGACCATCAGGATCTTTTTGAATTACGAATTAAAAATTAGGGATTACGAATGATGGCGTCCAGTCCCCATCGCGTAATTCTCAATTCGTAATTCGTAATCCGTAATTCATAATTTCCCTCCCATGCTCACCCCCTTCCTGGAATCCATCAAAGACGACATCCCCATCGGGGTGCGGGAAGTGGAGCGTATCTCCCTATTGCTGCGGGGCACCGGTCCCTGGACGGTAGAGCGCCTCAAGGATACCCTGCTTGCCCTGCTCGTCAAGGATCACGACAGCCAGGCCAAATTCCTGCGGCGTTTCGAGGCCTTCTTTCCCGAGGACGCGCAAAATAACGCGGAGATCTCCCTGAGCGATGCGGAGATCGCGCGGGTTCTGGCCAATCTCGAAACCCTGGTTCAATCGCCTCGCTTTCCCGACCCCGCCGATCGGCTCGATCGAGATCATCCCCGCCGCGCCGGCCACGGGAAACACTCTCCCTCGGTCCCTTCCCGGTCTGCTCTGCGTTTTCGGATCGGCGCGATTGCGGCCGGTATTGTGCTCCTGGCTTGCTTGGGCGTGGGGCTTTTCCATCTTTTCGCGCCGACGCCGGAATCGGAATTGGCGCAGCCCACAGAATCCACCCGCCCGCCCCCGGCTGTCGAGCCCGATCCTGTCGATGATGCAAATATCCCGATCGAGCCCCGGCCCGCCCAGCGCCTCTACCGCAACATGCCTTACGTGGACAAAATCGAATACTACCCATTGCCAACGCCGTCCCGGGCATGGATGGCCTATAGCGCCATTGCCCTGCTGTTTCTGCTGGCGGCCATGGGCCATGGCATCTATTTGCATCGCTCCCGCAAGGTGCCGGAGGACGAGCCCGCCGGGTTTGATCCCAACGCTCCCCGGCATTTTTCTCTCGCCACCATCGGAGGGCCGCGCGCCCCCATGCTCGATGATGATCTTCTGGATCATCTGGCCGATTCCATGGGCTACTTCCAAAGTGAACAGCCGGGCAGAATCCTGGATGTCGCGGCCTCCATCGACGCCACGGTCGAGAACCTCGGCATTCCCCGGATCGTGTTTGCCCGGCGCCGTCAGGTGCGTGCCCTGCTGGTACTCGAAGACGGCTTTGCCGAAGCCACCGCCTGGAACACCGTTGCCACCGAGCTCGCCCAGGGCATGGTCCGGCGCGGCGTACCGGTCATCCACGGCCGTTACGAAGGCATCCCGGATCGATTCCGGCTCGATGACGGCGCGCAGTATCACCTGGAAGACCTGGAAGACCAGCGCCAGGGGATTCTGGTCTTGGTGTTTGCCGACCAAGCGCCCGCGCCGGGGACCGATGGCGACTTTTCCCTGGAGCGTCTGGCGCGCTGGCCCATGGTGGCCTGGATAAATTACGAAGGCTCTTATTGGATTCCAGGTTGCTGGGTGAGG
>JABDQX010000247.1 GCA_013042035.1 Gammaproteobacteria bacterium | reverse complement strand
ATGATCATCGGGGGAACGGAATCCCTGTGGGGGATCGCTGCCGGGGCGTTTATTCTGGCGGCGGCGCAAAACCTTTCCGCCTATTACCTCGATACCAAATGGACGGATGCGGTGACCTATCTCATTTTGATTGTCTTTTTGATCTTCCGGCCTTATGGCGTCAGCGGCGCCAAGATACGCAAGGTCGAGATATAGTTTGTACCCGGATTTTCATGGATTATCTCTACCATCTGATAACGTTCATCGCCATCTATACGATCCTGGCGCAGGGATTGAATCTCTTCTCCGGTTACACGGGCCTATTGTCGTTGGCCCATGCCGGTTTTTATGGGATCGGGGCCTATGTGGCGGCATTGCTGGCGGTTTACTTCGGGTTTTCCATCCTACTCAACTTCGTGATTGCTAGCCTGTTCTGCGGTGGGGTCGCCCTATTGGTTTCGTTCATCGCCCTGCGAACCTATGAAGACTACTTTGTTATCGTGACCCTGGGTATCCAAATCATTGCCTTTTCCATAATGAATAACTGGATTGAACTGACGAACGGACCGTTGGGCATTACCAATATCCCCGATGTCGGTTGGTTGCCGAATCAATTCTTTTTCATGAGCTTCGCCGTGTTGGTCGCCGGATCACTCTATTTCCTGCTATGGCGGCTGTCGCATTCGGCCTGGGTGCTGAATTTAAGAGGTATCCGCGATGATGAGGTGTTGATGCAATCCATGGGCAAACCGGTCAGGAAAATAAAGATCGTTACATTCACTTTAAGCGCCATGACTGCATCGGCCGCAGGAGTACTCTATGCGCATTACACTTCTTATATCGATCCGACCAGTTTCACGATTCACGAATCCATCTATATTCTGGCGATCATAATCATTGGCGGACTCGGCAATTTGCACGGCGCATTTTTTGCCGCAGTTTTCATGGTCTTATTGCCGGAAATATTGCGCTTTATCGGCTTGCCGGATGCCATGGGCGCGAATATTCGGCAAATGATTTACGGCGCGCTATTGGTCTGTGTGATTCTGTGGAAGAGTTTTCTAGAACCGTCCGAGCATACAACCAAGGCTCTTGAGGAGAAGGCGAAGCCCTTTAGCCCGAATCGTTCATGAAGCTATTCGGACAATTGATCGATATCGACGCTCACCAATCTCGATACCCCCGGCTCGTGCATGGTAACGCCGACCAGTTGGTGGGCAATCTCCATGGTATTCTTGTTGTGGGTAATCAATACGAACTGCACCCGCTCCGACATCTCCTTGACCAGATCCCGAAAGCGATACACATTGGCGTCGTCCAACGGAGCGTCCACCTCATCCAGTAGGCAAAACGGTGCGGGATTGAGTTCGAACAGCGCAAACACCAGCGCCACGGCCGCGAGCGCTTTTTCACCACCGGACAATTGCGCAATCGTGCTGTTGCGCTTACCGGGGGGACGCGCCATCACCGTGACGCCGGCATCCAAGGGATCGGTACCGACAAGTTCCAGATGGGCGTGGCCGCCACCGAATAATCTCGGGAACAGTATGCCCAGTTGCGTATTGACCTTATCGAAGGTATCCGTAAAACGGGTTCGCGTTTCCCTATCCATATCCTGTATGGCCGCCTCCAGGGTCGCGAGCGCGTCCGTGAGATCCTGATGCTGGCTATCGAGTTGATCCTTTTGCACCGACTGCTCGGTATGTTCCTGGAGCGCGGCAAGGTTGATGGGGCCCAAGCGGGCGATCCGCCGACCCAGTGTCTCGATCATCGCCTCCCAATCAGTCTCGTTCGCCTCCTCCGGTATCTCGTCGAGAAGCGCGTCCACCGTATACCCCGACGCCGCTATCCGTTCCCCGATGGCCTCTCGGCGCACATGAACCTCTTGACGGGCCAGGCGTATTTTCTCGAGCCGTGTGCGATCGGGCTCGATCTGATCGGAAATAGCCTGCCGCTGCCGATCGGATTCACGAACCGTGGTGTCGAGCTTTTCCACATGCAGGCGCGCCGCCTGCAGGGCAGCTTCCAGCGCTTTGTGTTTGTCGCGATGCTCCGTGAGCGCCGTCTCGATTTCTTTCAATGGGGCATCCATGCCACTCAGGGATTGTTTGAGTTCCTCGCAGCGGGCATCAAGGCGCGCGATCTGTTCACCATCGCGCGTGCCGGACTGGGCCAGAGAGCTGTGCCGGGCGCGGATCGAAGCCATATCCAAATCCGCTTTATGGGCCTTGTCCCTGGCTTGTTGCCAGCGGGTCTGACTGGTGCTCAGGTGCTCCTGGTGTTCTTCGCGCCGGGCGGATTCGGCATCGCGTTCACCGACGAGGCGATCCCGAATCGCCTGCTTCTCCTTCAGGTCCTTGACCATTTTCGTAAGACTCGTCGCCGCGTCCCGACGTTGTTCGCGCAGTTCCTCCAAGGCGTGGGCCACCGTTTGGCCACGGCGCCGAAATTCCCGCAGGCGCGACTGATATTCACCCAGGCGGGTTTTCAACGTGGTGTAATCCCGTTCGGCCTTGGTAATCCGGGCCTGGAGGGCAGCCTGTTTTTCTTCGGTCGTTCTGCGCTGCCGATGGGCCGTTTCCTGGGCACTCTCCCAACCTTCGATCTCCATCCGCAACCGCTCGATTGCGCCGGATAATGTTTTGATCTCCCGCTCTCTGGGCAATACCCCGGCAGTGGGATCGGCGCTCCGATGCACGCGAAGCCAATTGCGGCCAAGCCATTCCCCGGTAGGCGTAACAATGGATTGTCTGGAAGTGAGGGCCGGGCGCAGGGCAAGCGCCTCGTCGATGTCATCGGCGGTACGGACCCCGGCAAAAAGCGCATCCAGGGGCCATGGCGCCGCTACCTGTTCCCCGAGCGGCGAGACAGTCTCTTCTTCTTCCGCCATCCAGACAGGCGCGGGCAGGGCGAGTACGGTTTCTTCCTTGACCTCTTCCAACTTGGCGCGGCGTGAACGAAAAAGTTTCCGTAGTAATGCCATTATCCATCGAATCCGTCTTTTTTCGCGACCGCCATGGGCGTTGATGATCACCGTCTCTTCCGGCACCGGCACCAATGCCGACGATGCTGGACGCGGATGTTCCTGATCGTTTTGCTCGGGATCCGCCGGGCAAAGCGCCACGGTGTCGAAAAGTGTCACTCTCCCTTCTCGCAAATCGGCGAGCATGGCCGTCGGTCCATCCAGTCCATTCACACAAACGGCGCCGAGGGCGTCTCCCAACACATGCTCCACCGCCCGTTCCCAGCCATCGCCAACCGCCAGTTTTTCGGCCAGTCGAGGTAACTCGGCGAGATCGTGTTCACGCAGCCAGTTCGTCACCGCGCCATCGCCCTTTCCC
>JABDQX010000246.1 GCA_013042035.1 Gammaproteobacteria bacterium | reverse complement strand
GCAGACATAGTGAGCTCTTTCAAACTTGCGCAACGCAGCAGGTGGCCGCTTTTTGCCTCGCCCGAAGGGAGCCCTATAAACACACCAAGGCGGCGTTACAGCCCTTGGAAATAGCTCGCTATTCCCTACCGGCTGTGCCTTGCCTTGGCGCGTTTCTCGGGCTCTGAACTCTTGAAATAAGATGGAACGCGGCACTAGATACATTACGCCTGTTTTGCCGGAAGTATTGAAATACCGGCACTAAAAGTATAATTCGTGGGAGTCTCCAAGATGCCGGAGATGAGTGGGCCGGTCGGTAAACAAAAAAGCGACGAAACATGAATGGATTTTTCCCACAGTTAACCCAGTACTGGGGAGCATTCACGGATCTTCTTGCGATAGATCCCGCCCGGCTTGCCGAACCGGATATGATCTTTCGTCTCTGCCTGCAGGTTTTACTGCTTTTGGGTTCGGCATTCTTTTCCGGTTCAGAAACCGCGCTGTTTTCACTGTCGAGACTCGATCTCCAAAAAATACGCCGCGAGAAGCATCCACGTAGCGAAACCCTTCATGCCTTGCTCGACAAACCTCGAAGTCTGATCATCTCCATTCTGTCTGGCAACGAACTCATCAATATCGCGGCGGCCGCCAACATGGCCGCCATATTAGTGGTCCTCTATGGCGAGCAGCACGCAGGTTGGATCAACCTCATGGTTATGATCCCACTGTTATTGCTCCTTGGGGAGGTAACACCAAAAACCATTGCCATAACTAATCCGGTGAAGCTTGCTACCTCGGTGGTGGCGGGGCCGATGAACATCTGGGTGCGGGTGGTAACGCCCCTGCGCTGGGCCATCCGTGGGATTGCCGATCGAATTACGACACTGATCGTGGGGCAAGAGAAGGCTGCGGAAAATATCCTGCAGGTGGATGAGTTCTTGAGCCTTGTGGAGGAGGTGGCCAACGAAGGAGAACTCAATGCTACGGAAAGGGCGCTTATTTATAATCTGTTAGAGGCTGGTGATACGGAGATCGTTGAGATCATGACGCCTCGTACGCGTACTACCTTCTTGAATGCCGATATGAGTATTCCCGAGATAGTGGAGCGTTTCATCGCCATTCGCCACTCACGTGTCCCCGTCTTCCGAGTCCACCGTGACAATATTGTCGGCTTTCTCCATGCCGAGGACATTATGAAGCTCGTATTCGAGGAGACGGATCTTAATCTTTTGACACTCGATGACATCATGCGCCCACCTGTTGTCGTACCACTGACTAAGAAAGTGGACGAGATGTTCGACTTTTTCCAGGAGAACAGCGCAAGAGCGGCCGCGGTTCTGAACGAATTTGGGGGTGTTGAGGGGTTTCTGACCATAAGGGAGGTTCTTACTTTTATCTTTGGTCAGATATCCGAGGATGTCGCCGGGCAGGAGCTCTATCGAGAGCGGGATAATAATGTTTACGAGGTTCCCGGTGATATGAAGCTCACGCATTTTAATGCGCTGACGAACTTTGGTATCGAAGATCCGAGAATGACGACTATTGGTGGTGTAGCGTTTCGCCACCTGGACCGATTGCCTTGTGTCGGTGATCGGGTAATCGTAGAGGGGATCGAAATCACGATTCAGGAAATGGACGCACATCGCATCGCCCATGCGCGGGTAAAACGAGTAACCGCAAAAGAGATCGCCGATGCGAATGCGGCGATGGAGTTGGATTTGCCTGGGACGGAGGAACCATCCGAAGCGGTACCCGATACAGCGACAGAAAAAGCGCTGGCATCGCGAGAAGCCGGATTACCGGATACCGAAACCGAAACACAGCCGGAGGCATCGGATTTTATCGTCGGAGAAAGCGGCGCCCCCATGGAAGAGAGTGAATCTTGGACCGATGGCGAGGGAGGAAAAAAATAATGGACTTGATATTCATTTTTCCGTTCATGATAGTCCTTCTTTTATTGAAGGGATTTTTCTCGGGGGCCGAAATCGCGCTTGTCAATTCAGACAAACTAAAGCTTCACCACCGGGCCAGTCAGGGACACAAGGGGTCGAAATTAGTATTAAAGTTATTTGAAACACCCGATGTTTTGTTGGGTACGACACTGGTTGGAACCAATATCTCTACTATCGCCTTGACTACCATTTCCACTGTATTGATGATTCAGCATTTTGGGAGACTGGGTGATTTATACACAATCCTGATATTTACGCCTTTTTTTCTGATCCTGGGTGAGGTGGTTCCCAAAAGTATTTACCAGCAAAAATCCGATGTCATCGCGCCGATCGTCGTATATCCCCTGAGAATGTTCTCATGGCTGTTTTATCCCATCGTTTTCGTTTTCTCGCGGGTGGCGCGGTTTGCGGCGCGTCTGGCGGGGGGGGGCAAAACCAGCCAGAACCTCTTTATCACTCGGGAGCAGATGCGTATGGTCATAGAAATGGCGG
Organism: Gammaproteobacteria bacterium; assembly: GCA_013042035.1. Lineage (GTDB taxonomy): Bacteria > Pseudomonadota > Gammaproteobacteria > HK1 > HK1 > JABDQX01. Next base: position 2,057 of record JABDQX010000246.1, on the reverse strand, counting down.
AACGCGGTTCCAACGTCGATGTTTTCGATCGCGGTCGCATCAAACGCGCCATTCGCTTTGCCGAGACCACGGTAGGCGAGGCCATGATTCCCGTCGCCGAGGTGACCGCTCACAATTGCGATAGATCCACCCGTGAGGCCATCGATATGGTGAGAAGGAGAGGTTATAACCGCCTTCCCGTGTACGAACGGAATATCAGTAACATCATTGGGATTATTACACTGACCACGTGGGATCTCATGGCCAAAAAGCAACTGGTTGACAAGCCGTTGCCTGAACTAATAAAGCCAGCCTATTATTGTTCTTCTTTACAAACCATAGACGAGTTGTTGCCCATCTTGCGCAGTCGCGAGGACCACATGGCCGTCGTGGTGGATGAATTCGGATCCGCGATTGGAATTATTACCATGGAAGATATCCTTGAAGAGGTGGTCGGTGAAATCGATGTAGGTTATGATTTCGGAGAATATACACAGCACCGCCGTAGACGTGGCTTTAAAATGATTGACGAAGACGTTTACATTATGGATTCGCGCTTTCCTGTCTCGGAAGTCAACGAACTTCTCCATATCGATATTCCCTGGCGGGGTTCCCACACCATTGGTGGTTTCGTGATGGCGCGGTTGCGTCATATTCCCAAAAAAGACGAATCGCTGATCGAATCCGGTTATCGATTCACGGTTTCAGAGGCCACGGAGCGATCGATAGTCAAGTTGCAGGTAGAACGGATTTGAAAAGGCAATACCATGAGTGTATTGGGAAAATAGTGTTTTTGGTGCGCGCAAACGGGAATTTGCATGGTAAGGCGAATTAGTATATAAGTATACGCTTAATTTCAAATCTTCTTTAAAGAACTTTCAGGAGTAGTAGTTATGGCCGATTTTGATCAAGAATTGGATGCTTCCGGTTTGAACTGTCCGTTGCCGATCCTTCGCGCGAAGAAAACCCTAAACGGCATGGACGCGGGAAAGTTGCTGAGAATCATTGCAACCGATCCCGGTTCTGTAAAGGATTTCGAGGCATTTTGCAAGCAAACGGGGAATGAATTGATGTCGTCCTCTGAAGAAGGCGGAAAGTATCTTTTCCTGATACGTAAGGCCTAATAAAGGTATAATCGGTTTTCCTTGTGCGTAGATCCCGAGCCATGCACCTGCATTTCATGGGTGCTTCCCAAGGACTCGCGCCAAAATGAACTTGTCATCATAACGCGGTAAGGTTTAGGCTTTCCGTCATTTTGGTTTTACGCTTCAAGTGCCATTCGTTATTTTTACGCCCTGACTCCGAGGTAATTCCACGATGTCTGATGAAAAAAAGCTTGCCATTATCGCCACAAAAGGTACGCTGGATTGGGCATATCCACCATTTATTCTTGCGTCCACTGCCGCAGCCTTAGGCTATGATACACAGATCTTTTTTACGTTTTACGGTCTGCAATTGTTACGAAAAGATCTCAATTTGAAAGTTTCACCCCTAGGTAATCCTGGTATGCCGATGCCTATGGGTATGGACAAATGGTTCCCAGTGTTGGGAACAGCGCTTCCGGGAATGGAATCGGTGATGACGTCCATGATGAAGAAAAAGATGAAAGACAAGGGCGTCGCTAGTGTTGAAGAGTTGCGCGATCTCTGTAACGAAGCCGAAGTAAAAATGGTCGCTTGTCAAATGACCGTCGACCTGTTCGAGTTTTCGCCTTCCGAATTCATCGATGGTATTGAGTTCGGTGGGGCCGCTACGTTTTTCGAGTTCGCTGGGGAGTCCGATATTTGCTTGTACATCTAGCGCCGCATTCCACGTTATAGAGAGCCAGACAAACGCACCAAGGCAGTGTTAACACCCTTGCCAGGAGACGACTACCTTGTCTTGGTATATCTTTCGGGCTTTGAACATGCAAGCTAAAGCGGGAACGTGGACTAGCGACGTACCAGCATATTGTTCTTCCGATTTTTGTTTTTTCGGATAAATAAAAAAAGGGCCGCACATTGCGGCCCTTTTTTTATGATGATGGCGCTCCCTAGGGGACTCGAACCCCTGTCTACGCCGTGAGAGGGCGGTATCCT
>JABDQX010000243.1 GCA_013042035.1 Gammaproteobacteria bacterium | reverse complement strand
CTGATCGTGTTCGGTGATCAATGGCTGGAAAACGGACAGGATCACATCAACCCATTTCTGGGCGTGGCCTTTGAAGGCAAGATACCGGATCAGTACGAAACGGAAAATGGTCGCAGTTCTCTTGGATTGCTTGAAATCATCAGGAAGCTTGAGGGGTATCACAAGGAATTTTTCATGATTTTCGCCCATGTGGAAGACCGAAGCGGGCTGTGGCATGAGCTTGGCGGTGGCCGCCTTCAGGAGATGGGTAGGAATGAAATTTTCACCAGGAGAAGCCTGGGATTCCAAAAGGTCAGAGCCCACGATGTGCCTGATCGGACGTGTCGGGTAAAGGTACAAAGTTGGCTTGGCGACTGGTATCCGGCAGAAGTCGAGGGCTCTGACTGCAAATCCATTGAGGAGATTGGAAAAGGGCGGGCCTGTTATCTCAAAATCGGCGATTTTAGCTTCGAGGCCGTCAAGTACGCCCTTTCGGACCATGAGAACCGGGTGAGCGCTACCCAACCCGAACACCACAAACATTCCCACATCCTGAGCGTATCTTTCGACGGCGGTATGCTGGATGGGCAAACCATCCGTCTCTCCTCGGAACTCAACACCTTGATCGGCATCCGGGGCAGTGGGAAATCGTCGATTCTGGAGGCGATTCGCTATGCCCTGGATATCCCCTTCGGGGAAAAGGCCCTGGATACCGGCTATAAAACCAATCTCGTGGACCATGTACTGGGCAGCGGTGGCAAAGTGACCGTTTGGGCTATGGATCAGTGGGGACAGCACTATGATATCCGGCGCATCAACCGGGAAGGCCCCGATGTGTACATTGATGGTGTTCTCCAGCCCGGTATTTCTATCCGGGAGACCATCGTCCACAAACCCCTCTATTTCGGCCAGAAGGACCTCTCCGCCACCGGCGAGGGTTTCGAGAAGGATCTGGTGGAAAAGCTGGTCGGCGAAAAACTGGCTGGGATCCGCGTGGAAATCGACGCGCAGCGCCAGCGGATCTCCGATCTGACCGACCGCTGGCAAAAGCTCTCGAATACGGCGGAAAAGAAAAAGGAATATGAAAACAAAAAACGGGATGCGGAATACCGGTTGAGTCTTTTTAAGAGATACGGGGTCGAGGAAAAACTACAAAGACAGGTGGACTTCGATACGGATGCCAAGCGGTGTTCCCAGGTGGTTGATTTCGCTCGGTCCTATCTGGCGGAACTTGACGAGTTCATCAACCGATATGAGGGTGATCTGCGCAACCGGCGCGTTTACACCTCCAGGCAAAACCAGGATTTTTTTGATAGTTTCTTCGCCCTTTACGACGAACTGATCGCCGCCTTCGACCGAATCAAACAGGCCCTCGCGGACGGCAACCGGGTATTGACCGGATTAAGGGAAAAAGCGGGGGAATTTACCCAGCGCAAGGACACCCTCAAGGAGGAATTCGACGGGGTCGAAAGACGGTTATCCGAGCAACTGCGCCAATCCGGCGCCCCGGCCATTCGCCCGGATGAATTCCGACAGATCAAAAAGACCGTGGATCAGGCAGCTCAAATGCTAGAAGCGCTGGACAAACAGGCCACCAACCGGGAAGGTCTGCGTCAGGAGCTTGTCAGAGAAATCACCCGGCTCAATGACCTCTGGCATGAAGAATTCAAGGCCATTCTGGCCGAGCTGGACAACGTCAACCAGGGCCAATCCTCTCTGGCGATCAAGGCCGAATTCAAGGGAGACACGGCCGCTTTTGTCGCGTTCATTAAAGACGTGTTTCGAGGCAGCGGTATCCGGGGGACGACTTTTTCATCCCTTGCAGAGGCGTTTCCCGACGCCGGGGCTATGTTCAAGGCAGGGTTTCGCGAGGTCAAGGAAAAAATCGGCGTATCGGAACAAACCGTTCCGGTCTTTACAGACTATTTCCTGAAGAATCTCCCGGCGCTTCTTACATGGCAGGTCCCCAATCGCTTTACCATCGAATATCGCGGCAAGGAACTGAAGCACCACTCCCTGGGGCAGCGGGCCTCGGCCCTGATCCTGTTCGTCCTCAGCCAACGGGAAAACGATGTCTTCATCATCGATCAGCCGGAAGACGACCTGGACAACCAGACAATCTACGAGGATGTCATCAAACTCATCCGTAAGATAAAACCGGAAACCCAATTCCTGTTCGCTACTCACAACGCCAACTTCCCGGTTCTCGGTGATGCGGAGCAAATCATCTCCTGTGCCTACGCCGATGATCGGGTGGAGGTAACGAGCGGCAGTATTGACCACCCCGAACTGCAACAGGAAATCGTCGACATCATGGAGGGTGGGGAGGAGGCATTCCGTCAACGCAAAATGAGGTACGAGAGTTGGAAACCCTAGAACTCCTGGAGATCATCGCCAGGGGCGAGGATGGCAAATGCCAGTTCAAGGCGGATGTAACCAACGAGACCTCCTTGGGTCAGGAGATGGTGGCTTTCAGCAATGCCGGGGGTGGGGATCTTTTCATCGGGGTTGGTGACGATGGTGTCCTTGTGGGATTGACGCGGCAGGATATAGGGCGGCTCAATCAGCTCGTCTCCAACGCGGCCTCCCAGCAGGTCAGACCGCCCATCAATCCATACACCGAGAACATTACTACGGCGGATGGATTGGTGATGCGAGTCTGTGTACCAAACGGCGTCAGCAAACCGTATATGGACAAAAATGGCGCCATCTGGGTTAAAAGTGGCGCGGACAAACGCAAGGCGACCTCTCGGGAGGAGATGCAGCGGCTTTTTCAAAGCGCCGGATTGGTGCATGGGGACGAAGTGCCGGCCTCGGGATTGACCGTTGCCGACCTGGATGTGGACTATTTCAAGGGGTTTTTCGATCGGAATTTCGCCGAATCGTTACATGAGAATCAGGATTTGTCATTGCCGGTTTTGCTGGAAAACATGAACCTGATGAAAGACGGCGCCTTCAATATCAGTGGGGCGCTGCTGTTCGCCAAAAACCCTAACCTCAGACTGCCCGCCTTCATTACCAAGGCCATCGCCTTTCCCGGCAGTGAAATCCATGAAACCGATTACCTGGATAGCCGGGATATCACCGGAAAGATTGCCGATAGCTTCCACCAAAGCCTCGGCTTCGTGCTGGGCAATATCCGCCACCTCCAGGGCGATCAGGGCGTCAACGCCCCCGGCAGGCCGGAAATCCCCCGGGTCGCCTTGGAAGAGCTGATTGCCAATGCCCTCATCCACCGGGACTATTTTGTTTCCGCACCGATAAAGATCTTCGTTTTTTCCGATCGGGTGGAGATTGTCAGTCCGGGACACCTGCCGAATAATTTGACCGTTGAAAACATCAAGCTGGGGAACTCGAATATCCGAAACCCGATCCTGGCGTCCTACGCCACGAAAATCCTTCCCTATCGGGGCATCGGCAGCGGCATTATCCGTGCTTTGAAGGCATACGCGGATATCGATTTTGAAGACGACAGGGAAGGGAATCGATTTGTTGTTACGGTTCGGCGAGTCAGTACAACGTAGACGACATCAGCGACCGATAGCGGCCCACCAGCGAAGGATTGCCATCACCCATCAGTGCGAAGGCATCCACCAGTCCCTTGCGTCCGGCATCATCCTCGAAGCGCCGATCCCGGCGCATGATTTCCAGGAAATGGCCCATGGCTGTCTCGTAATCGCCTTCCATTAGCTTGCGCGCGCCAAGTTGGTAACGGGCTTCGCAGTTATCCGGGGCCTTCGCAATCGCGTCTTCAAGTTCCGCTGTCGGTGAGGCGGCGTCGGCGATGCGTGAGAATTTCAGTTGCGTTCGGATTTCCGTGATGTCGGCATCCATCTGGCGGTTGGTGGGAAACCCATGTAAAAGCGTTTCCACCTCGGCAAACTGCCCTTGCGCCAACAGTAACCGGATAAGATCCAGGGACACACGCTCGTTGGCCGGATCCGAAGCGAGGGCGCCGCGTAGAAGTTCGACGGCCTCTTTCGTTTTACCTTGTCCATGCACGGACATCGCCTGGGTACGTACACGATCGGATTCGCGCTCCACATGGCGATCGAGAACCTGCCGGATTGAACCTTCCGGTTGTGCGCCGAGAAACTCATCCACAACGGTTCCGTTGCGAAATACCTTGACCGTGGGAAGGCTTTGAACGCCATATTGCGCGGCAAGCTGTCGCTGCTCATCGGTATCGACCTTCGCCACGATGAATGCGCCGGCAAACTCATCGGCAAGTTTGTCCAGTATCGGCGCCAGCATTTTGCACGGCGCGCACCACCCCGCCCAGAAATCCACCAGCACGGGAACTCGCTCTGAATTTCCCAGTACGATCTCCGGGAAGTTTTGTTCGTCGACGTCGAAAACGTATGTTGAAGTACTCATATCGCGCAATAGAGCAACTGGAATTTCACATCTTCTTCGGTTTGAGTTGGCCGATCTTCCATGGCGGCGCCCACCATGAAACGAATGGTAAACCGATGCCGACCGGCACTAATCTCCGGATACCACGGCATTCCTTCCGGCAGGACAACGCGCAGAAGCTGTAACGGGATCCCTTTTTCCACGACTCGCTGGAAGAAACCAGCGGTGGCCTGCTCCCCTGTCATTGTGGCGCTTTCCCGTAGTAGCCGAAGGCACAGTGATATTCCCTCGCGGATGACATCGAATACGGAGTACCACACCATCAGATCATTTTTGCGCCTGGCCGGAGAGCCTTTGAGCCAGTAATCGAAGCTGGGTATATCGAAGCCACAGGTACCGGCCGGAATACTGTTTCGTTGCCGTACGGTATTTAGCAGGACATTTTGTTGCAATTCCGCGCCCGGCACCGATTCCATGGACCTTACAACATTCAGGGAATGCCTGAGCATGGTAAGGATCTCGGCAAGCATGTCTGAATCCACATTAGGATTGTAAGCAAGATTTCAAAGGTTGCTGTCTGCCGTTCCAGTTCCTTGGCCAGCTCCGAGCGGATATCCATCCGTCCCAGGATGGTTAGTATATCGATGATACTTTCCACGCCAATTCGACTGAACCACACATCATCGCTCTTGCTCTCATCGCATTGGGCGATTTGGTGCTCGAATCGCCGGAAGAGGTGTTCAAGCCGTAAGAAAGCCCGCATTCGCTCATTTAGCGGATGCTCGTAAAACATTACGTTGTTTTGATTATGTGACACAAGCCTACCCCAACTCGACATGGCCGGATCAAAAAATGATCCACAAGGATTTCTTTGTCATTTTGTTAAAATTTTTGCGAGAAAAGACTCACGTTGCAATTTTCGATTACTTTCCGCGCCGTGGCAAACCATTCATTGCAGGGTAACCCAATGAAAGGTTATCCGCCATCTTTTGGTACTGACCATGGAGGGCCATCACCTGGGCGCGAAGGTATTCGACATCTGTGTCGTTGGTAATTACATCGTGCGCCGCGGCCAGACGCTCGTCTCGACTTGCCTGGGCAAGAATAATCGCCTTGACGGTGGCACGGGAGGCGCCATCTCGCTGACATGCGCGTTGAATCTGTTGTTCGATGGGGGTATCGACGACGAGTATTCTCGTGCCGCGTTCGGTGGCATCCCCCTGGACGGGGTTTCCCGCATCATCGGTACGCGAATTCCCCGCTGTATTTTCTTCGGCGGTAAAACCTTTTTTCCCGGTTTCCAGGAGTAAAGGGATCGCCAATACGCAATACGGGCCGACGGCGGCATCAGAGCGCCGAAACATCTCTTGTTGGATGCGAGGGTGCAGGATCCGTTCTAGCCGCTTGCGATCAGCGGGAACGGAAAAAACGCGTGCGCGCAAAGCGCTGCGATCCAGTCTGGCCGTTGCGTCGAGGATACCGGTGCCGAACGCGGCTATGATTTCATCCAGGGCCGCCTCTCCCGGTTCGACAAGTTCCCGCGCCACCTCGTCGGCGTCGATAACCGGCACACCTTGCTCTGCCAATATGCGTGCCGCTGTCGTTTTCCCCGAGGCAATACCCCCTGTAAGACCGATGATGAGACGTGACATCTCCTCACCCCCCCGTTACCGACATCAAGCGCGTTACCTGATGAGGTTTTTCACTGAATTCATGGCATGCCGGTTTTAACGCCAGTGCGTCGGAAATCGCTGCTGCCAGCGCATCATCATCGGCGCCATTTCGCAGCAATGGCTGTAGATCGTAGCGATGATTTTGTCCAAGGCAAAGATATAATGTGCCATTGACCGACAGGCGTACCCGGTTACACGTTTCGCAAAAATGCTGTGAAATCGGTGTAATAAAACCGATACGCAGTTTTGTTCCGGCAATCTTGAAGTAGCGGGCGGGTCCTCCACCGGTTACGACATCGGGTATGAGTTCGAATTTTTGCGCCAATTGCGCCTTTACTTGCCCGAGATCCAAATAATGGCCCCGGATCCCGCAACCCGGGCGCCCGATGGGCATGGCCTCGATAAATCGGAGTGTGAAGTTGTTTTCGAGGCAAAATGCGACCATATCCTCGAATTCGTCGTCATTTTGCTCTTTCAAGGCGACCATGTTGATCTTGATTGGGTCGAAACCGGCGGCGGCGGCGGCCATAAGCCCGGCCAATACATCTTCGAGATTCCCGCCGGTAACGTTACGGAATCGATCTGTTTTCAATGTATCGAGACTGACGTTGATCCGACTGACTCCCGCC
>JABDQX010000212.1 GCA_013042035.1 Gammaproteobacteria bacterium | reverse complement strand
TGCTACCGCTGATGATGAATTTCAGCTGGTGATGCCCAAGGCTAATGTTCCCATTTTCCCGGCGTGCCCGACCAAAAACCGGATAGTCGATACCAAGCTGTCGTAACTGCTCTCTCTGATTTATGCAGGTGTTCTGGATCAAAGATGACGCGGTCTTGTTAGTACCGAGATGTAGATAAAGATGTCGCATAATTTTCATGTCTCTTGTCATGTGGAGAATTGCAGGCAAGGTTAAAGCTTTGATCTGGATCTTATCCCTCGTGTGGTGACCGGCTTCGGCAATACCCATGCCGCCTTCGCAATACGTCGCGCTGATCGGGTTACTCCGCTGTTCGCGCTTTGTGCACAATCTTACCGACCCAACAGTCGTGAAATAGAACCATATGCAAAACTCATGGCGTTTTAGTCTTTGTTGATGGGCTTCGGTAATTCCATGCGCTTGCGCACATCTCCTCCAGGGTACGTGTCGCCTTCCAGCCAAGTTCGATTGCCGCCTTGTCGGCCTTGGCATAGCAAGCCGCAACATCACCCGGTCGGCGCGGGGCAAACCGGTAGGGGATCTTTTTACCGCTTGCCGCTTCGAAGGCCTGGACCATCCGCAGCACGCTAAAGCCGTTTCCGGTGCCGAGATTGAAGAGGCTCATCGTGGGTGCTCGAGTATCCAGGTAGTCGAGGGCCGAGCGGTGACCTTCGGCGAGATCCATGACGTGAATGTAGTCACGTACACCGGTACCATCGATCGTATCATAGTCGTTACCAAAGACACTGAGGTGGGACAGGTTACCGGTGGCAACATCGACAATATAGGGCATGAGGTTGTTGGGAATGCCTCTGGGCATCTCGCCGATGAGTCCGCTATCGTGGGCGCCAACGGGGTTGAAATAGCGCAATGACACAATGCGCCATGTACGGTCCGAGCCAGCGATATCTCCAAGCATTTCTTCGATATGGCGCTTGTTGCGGCCATAGGGATTTGTGGGGTGTGTGGGATGCGCTTCGTCGATAGGTAGATATTGGGGGATGCCATAGACTGTCGCGCTACTGCTGAAAATCAGCCGCCGGACACCGCAATCCTCCATGGCCTGCAACAGGCTAATGGTTCCCTGGACATTGTTTGCATAGTAGTCCATGGGCGCTTGAACGGATTCGCCAACCGCCTTGAGGCCGGCAAAGTGAATGACCGCATGGATGTCGTGTTGTTCGAGTACCTGTCTGACCAACGTGGTGTCACGAACATCACCTTTGACAAATGGGATATTTTCGCCCGTAATCCGTTCCAGATTGGAGAGGACTTCCTGGCGGCTGTTGCTAAGGTTGTCCAAAAGAACCACCCTGTGAGCGGCCTCTACCAAAACTACCGCAGTGTGACTACCGATGTATCCAGCCCCGCCTGTCAATAGGATATTCATCGTGTTTGTCGGCCCTGATCCGAAAAAAAGATAATGCCTGCCCGGTTGATATGCTCGATCAAATCAGGATTGCGGGCTCCATGGAACCGGGATGGGTGGCTGGTGTACGGTAGCAGCAGATCGTCCAATCGACCCTCCCATTCAATCCCGATGATCTTCGATAATCATCAACAACATGTGATAAATCAACCCAAGAAACAGTGTGATGATCGCAAAGACGACGGTATTGTAGAGCCGCTCCGGTTCCATCGGATATTCCGGTAACGTGGGGGTCTGCAATATGGAGACTTGTTTGAGCTTGCGCGCCGCATCGATGCGGGTGCTTTCCAGTGCCGCCAGCGCTCCGGCATAGCTTTCCTGGGCGAACTGCGCTTTTAGCTCCAGCGTTTGATACTCGGAAGACATGACGTTCAGCGCGCCGCCGGATTTTTGCGCCATTCGCGCCAGTCCTTGGGTAATTTGCTGTTTTAGGGCATCGATCTCGCTATCGACCCGCAGCACTTCGGGTGACTTTGGACTTTGAAAACTAACCAGTGCCGCACGTTTTGCCTTTAGGTTGGCCAGTTGTACTTCAAGGTTGGCGACCAACTGACTGAGGCTTTCCACCACCCCGCTGGGAGAGACCAAACCGTTTTCGTTCTGATAGTCGATGAGTATCCGACGGGCAGTGTTGAACCTGTCGTTTAGTTCTTCCACCTGGCGTTCGAGAAAACGCACCTGCTCCTCGGCCAGACGCTGGCCCATGGCGTTCATGTGCGCCTCACCATTTTCCAACAGAAATGTCGCAATACGGTGGGCCATTCCGGGGGCGAATGCCTGCACGCGAATGCGCAGCACCTGGGCATATTCATCCAATTCAACGGATATGCGTCCCAGGTAATAGTCATATAGTTCTTCAATCGGTACTTGGATTCCCCCCAAACGGGAAAAGTAGTCGATAGTTCGGTTGGCATAATGCTCCCGAAACCCCAGCGCCCGATCGATGGTGCGCAGCATATCCACTGAAAGAAGATGATCGCGCAATAGAAGCATATCCCGAGCGCCGACGCCCTGGCTGCCGAGTATGGAAGAGGAGGCCAATATCTCCAGAGAAATCTGTGGGCTTTCCAGCACCACATTGCTTTCGGAGACGTAGCGATCGCTGGCCCAGAAGAACCAATAAGCGGATACAAGAACAATGGATAGTAAACAGGCAAACCAATGGAACCTTTTCCGGAAGAATTGCATCCTGTGCATTTCAGGCAAGACGGCGTTTTGCATTCTGTGTGCCCTGCACTACTATCAGTCGTTTTCTTTTGCGTTGCCGTTTTGTTTTTTGCGTTGAAGGTTCGATGCCGGCACTTTCGTAATATACCCTGATTGCATCATCGATATCATCGAACCAATGGGCC
>JABDQX010000237.1 GCA_013042035.1 Gammaproteobacteria bacterium | reverse complement strand
GGGGAATACCACTCGCCCGTGTCCGCCATCAGACTTGCCCGCATGCACGGCCATGGGAAATATCATTGGGCGGACCTGACGTCCTGGGAGGATTACCGGCAGGCCGTATCCTCCATCGCCGCGCTGGAGATCGAACCGGAACTCGATCTGCACGACGACGGGCCTGCATGACGATGTTCCGATTGATTCTATCCCCGATAAAAAACATCCAGCTCGGCAATCAATTCCCGCTTCTCATCCTCGGCCAGGAAACTGGCTTCGAAGCTATTCCTTGCCAGGCGATAAAGATCCTGATGACCGAGGCCGAGGGCCGATTGGGCGGTTGAATAATTCTCGTTCATATAGCCGCCGAAGTAGGCCGGGTCGTCGGAGTTGACGGTGGCGCGAATTCCCCGGTCAAGAAGCGTTTTGAGGTTGTGATCGGCCATGGTGTCGAATACACGCAGCTTAACGTTGGACAGCGGGCATACCGTGAGTGGGACCTGTTGCGCGACCAGCCTGTCTACCAGGTCGGCGTCTTCCATGCAGCGAACCCCATGATCGATGCGAGATACTCCGAGGATATCCAGGGCCTGCCGGATATAGTCGGGCGGACCTTCTTCTCCGGCGTGGGCCACGGTAAGAAAACCTGCCTCTCTCGCCCGATCGAAAACCGGCTTGAATTTTTCCGGGGGATGGCCCACCTCGGATGAATCCAGGCCGACGGCAATGATCCGGTCTCGATAGGGCAGCGCTTCCTCCAGTGTCTTCATGGCCGCCGTGGCACTGAGATGGCGGAGAAAACAAAGGATCAGCCCGGAGGAAATAGCCAGTTTATCACGGCCTACCGCCAGGGCGCGGGAGATTCCGGAGATCACGGTCTCGAAAGCGATACCGCGATCGGTGTGTGCCTGGGGGTCGAAAAAAATCTCCGTATGACGCACGTTCTGCGCGGCGGCCTTTTCCAGATACGCCCAGGTCAGGTCATAAAAATCCTGTTCCTCGCGCAAGACGTTCGCGCCTTCGTAATAAATATCCAGGAATGATTGCAGATTACTGAAGGCGTAGGCGCGGCGCACCGCCTCAATGGAATCGAAACGAAGTGGTATGCCGTTTCGGCGGGCCAGGGAAAACATCAGCTCCGGCTCCAGTGAGCCTTCGATATGGATATGTAACTCCGCTTTTGGCAGGGATTGAATGAATTTTTCCATGGGTTTTTCCATCGTTTTATACGTTCGGCATTGCCATTGGTTTCGGCTGTGTCGGGTTGGATTCTTACGCGGTTCTCACGATAAAAGACTCTCCGGCTGGGAGTGCTTCTTTCGGAAACACCCTGTGTGTTTACAGCGTGACCTTCGAAATAAATTCCTCGAATTTCCCGCCCGCGCTGCGCTCGATCCGATCAAGATAGACAAAGGATAGGTTAAATCGATAACCCAATTTGGACAATATCATTTCTCGCAGTTTGTCTTCTTCCGCGCGGGTCAAGGGCCTTTCTGTTGTCAGACGCACCTCAATGTCATGGAGCATCCGTTGAACCACCTGACGTTGCCTGATGGGTGCAATCTTCGTGAGTTCCTCCAATCCCAGGATAGGCCAGTATTTTTCCCCCGTGGGCAACACCAGCATATTCCTGGTCCGCCCCAGAATCCTGTCGAGCACCGGCAATCCCCGTCCACAGGAACACGGTTCACCGACTTCGGCATAGTCCCCGATGGCGTAGCGGATCAACGGCATGGCAAAGTTGTGTAATGTGCTCACAACGACCTTGCCCACTTCGCCCGGCGCGCAAGGCGTTCCGTTTTCATGGAGAATCTCCACATAGAGATTTTCGGACTGGATATGGTAGTTCCGATGCTCCGGGCATTGGAGGGCGATGTAGCCCACCTCGTTGGCGGAATAGACATCGACAATGGGGACATTCCAGGCCTGAGCGCAAATATCCAGGACTTCCTGATCCACGACCTCTCCTATCAAGCGCAGTTCTTGCAAGGAAGGGAATTTCAATCCCCTGTCGAGGGTTAACTTTGCCAATTCAAGCGCATTGGAAGGATAAGTGAGCAGATAGCCCGGTTCCTGACGCGACAACCACGCCAACTGGTCGGAAACATCCGTTTTCTTGATATCCAATGCGCAAGAGGGCCCGGTATGATGCAAAAGCTGCACGGGATTGCCCCAGGTTGCCATATTTGCACCATCGGGGTACTGGGCCTGATCACCCTTAAAGAAGCGGATGGAGACCAGTTTTTTACGAAAATCCCTTTTGTGCCAATAATGGTCCCGCAGGGTAAAGACGTTCCAGAATAATTGCGTCAACTCTGTTGTATAGATCTTGATCGGCTCCGCCGTGGAACCCGATGTCGTGATTTCGCCCACTCGTCCATGACCTTTGGGTAAGGCACTTGTCAGAAATTGCTGTTCTTTCCCCTGAAAATCCCGACGCACCAGGATAGGGATCTTTCGCCACTGTTCCGAGGTAATCCCTTGACGGGGATCAATCCGTGCATTTTCCAGCCGCGTTTTGTAAAAAGGAATGGTGTTGTAGGCGTGAGACAATACATTGCCAAGTTGCTGAAACTGCTTTTCCAGGATTTGCTGGGGTGACCACCATTGGCTTTGCTCCAGTTGGTAGAGGGGGGCCAGGATCGTTGCCGGATAGTTCGAAACAACTGCGGGGAAAGTGGTTGTTGGAAGATGGGTCTTGAGCCTGGAGGCTTGTGCAAATATCACAATAAAATTCCCTGTTTTTTTAGAGGACAAACCATGGATTATTGTATTGAACCCGCAAGCCAAGCCGATGGTGAAGCAATATTATCCGTGCTAAGGCACTTCAATATGCATCATGTTCCCTCGGTTGAAATGGAACGCCTTGATCTGAAGTGTTTTTTTATTGCCAGGCTTCAGGGGAGTATTGTTGGGGCGGCAGGTTACAAAATAATCTCGGAAACGGAAGGGAAAACCACCTTGTTCGGTGTTTTGCCGGAATACTGTGGATTGGGTATAGGCAAAAAACTACAACACAAACGCATGGAAGCAATGTACAAGGCCGGCGTAAAAAAAGTCACTACCAATGCCGACAGACCTGAAACAATCCTCTGGTTTAAAAAGCACTATGGCTATCACCAGATAGGATCGCTTAAAAAGCTATGCTCTTTTGGTCTTGAAGATGTAGATCATTGGACAACACTTCAAACCAATCTGGACGACTACTTTGCTCACCACGAAGAAATTGAACAAGACAGGCTCGATTATATAGTAAAAAACGATGCCTACCCTCTGGCACCCTATCCCCCCCTGATTATCAACGTTTGCCTGACAGGAATGATTCCAACTAAAGCGCAAACGCCTCATGTACCCATCTCCTGCGAGGAAATTATCGAAGATGCCGTTGCTGTTTATGACGCGGGCGCCACTTTAGTTCATATCCACGCACGTGATAAGAATGGTTATCCCACGCCTGATGTATCCTATTATGAAAAAATTATCACGGGTATTCGCCGGGAAAGGCCGGAGATGATATGTGTTGTTACGACATCGGGCCGTAATTGGTCGGACTTCGAACGCCGCTCAGCAGTGCTTTACCTGGATGGGAATGCCAAACCGGATATGGCCAGCTTGACGCTTGGTTCACTTAATTTTATTACTTCCACGAGTATAAGTTCTATTCATATGATCGAAAGTTTGGCGATGGCAATGAAAGAGCAAGGTGTAAAACCGGAGCTTGAGATTTTTGATCCAGGCATGATTACTCTGGCCAAATATCTTGAACGCAATAGAATTATCGGAGGGAAAAAATATTTTAACCTGCTACTGGGAAATCTCAACACGGCACCGGCCACGATAGGTAACCTTACCTCATTGGCAGAGGCATTACCGTCTGATTCAGTCTGGGCCGGTGGTGGTTTAGGGCAGTTCCAACTACCAATCAATGCCGCCGCTATTATTGCTGGGGGACATGTTCGAGTCGGTTTGGAGGATTCTATTTTTTATGATTATAAAAAAAACCGGTTGGCAACGAATAAACAACTTGTTGAACGCGTTGTTCGAATCGCTAGGGAGATGCAAAGACCAATCGCAACACCTGATCAGGCCCGCCGGATAATAGGTCTATGACGAAATCAAATACGCATTATTGATACGGGCCGACTAAATGGTGACCCTTTTTTCGTTAGAGTAACGATATCGATTTTCGAGAGTCTCTCTCTGGATAATGTTTTCTCGCAGGAACTCCGGCGCAAAATCGGCGCCATTATTCCAAGATAATGTATGGCCATCCAGGGAAAAAGATCTGAAGAATGTTTTATCCTTCAACGGTTCGAAGATCTCGCCATACAACTCGGAAGACAAATCAATTTTTCCCTGTACGCCATCATTGAATGATAACCACACCGTGTAATCATCGATATATTTTGCCTGCGTAACGTGCACGAACACTTTTCTACTCCAGCGGTTCTATTTTCGACAGGGGTTTTCTGTTCATTGCCGCTTCCCAGTTGGTCATCAGCTCATCTTTGTGCAATACATACCATTCGAGAACAGCGCTCAAGGCCCTTCTTGGAAACCTACCGGTCACAACACCCGTTTCGATCTCCACGGTAATTTCGTACTCCTGGTATTCAGCGTGGAAATGCGGTGGGGCGTACTCACGAATATACATTCGGATCACGATTCCAAGAAAGCGGCTTATCTCGGGCATGTTTTATTCCACG
Source organism: Gammaproteobacteria bacterium (assembly GCA_013042035.1). GTDB lineage: Bacteria > Pseudomonadota > Gammaproteobacteria > HK1 > HK1 > JABDQX01. The sequence goes on along the minus strand of JABDQX010000237.1, from coordinate 135 downwards.
CATCGAAACCGGTGGTGGTGAAGCCGATGGCGTCGTAGTCGAGTTTGGTGAAATCTGGTGTCTGACTCATGGCTGTCTTCTAATGGATTTCGACCTAACCGAAATTTATACGCTCTGCTGCGTTGCCTCCAGCCG
>JABDQX010000236.1 GCA_013042035.1 Gammaproteobacteria bacterium | reverse complement strand
GGTAATTTTGTTCGTATTCAAGGCGCGGCAACAGGCGCATAGTCGTTCTATGTAACTGTTGACGTAACGCAGAAAACGGACAAAAGGACAAGCAAGCTGGTATGTTCTTTGATAGAAATCGCCTAAGGTCGCCAAGCCGCATCCACCAGGGGAAAGCCCACCGGGGATGGTGGATGCGCGCCCAAGGATAACCCATCCGCGCTTATCAACCCTACGGGCGAAAAACTCACCGCCCAAGATAAAAACCATCCACGAACAGGGCCTGGTTTCCGTAGCGACCACAAAAAACCATGTTACTCTGGCTTGCCATCCTCGCTTACCTTTTACTTCAACTCGGCATCGGCGTGTGGGCATCGAGGCGCGTCCACGGCGAGACCGATTATCTGATTGCCGGGCGCAAACTCGGGTTGTTACTGGTTACCTTCTCCCTGTTTTCCACTTGGTTCGGTGCCGAGACGGTCATGGGATCGGCGGCGGCCATCGCGGAACAAGGGATCGCCGGTGGCCGCGCCGATCCGTTCGGTTATGCCCTGTGCCTGCTTGCCATGGCGCTGCTCATTGCCTACCAGTTCCGCAAGCGTGGTTACCTGACACTGGGGGATTTTTTCCGGGAGCGCTACGGCCGTAACGTGGAAGTGGCCGCCATCTGTATCGTCGTGCCCGCGTCGATTGCCTGGGCAGCGGCGCAATTGCTCGCCTTCGGACAGGTACTGGTCGTCGTCTCCGATGTCGATCTCGATGTTGCCCTCATGACCGCGACCGGGCTGGTGATCGTCTACACCGTGCTTGGCGGATTTCTGGGCGATGTCGTGACCGATCTGGTGCAAGGATCGATCCTGATCGTGGGACTGGTCATCCTGTTGGTATTGACCGTGGTAAATGCCGGCGGCATCGAATCGGCCATCGGCGGTATCGAGGCCCGGCAGCTTCGTTTCGTCAACCCGGACGAGGGGATCCTGGCGCGATTCGATGCCTGGCTTATCCCCATCATCGGTTCACTGGTTGCCCAAGAGGCCATCTCGCGTTTTCTCGGCGCGCGCAGCGCAACCATCGCCCGCCGCGCCTGTTTTACCGCCGCCGGGGTCTATCTCGTAGTGGGATTGATCCCGGTATCCATCGCCCTGATCGGCGCCAACATGGGACTCGATATCGGACATCGCGATGAGTTTCTGCCCCTGATGGCCAAGGAACAGATGCCCACGGCGCTCTTCGTTATCTTTGCCGGGGCCCTCATCTCGGCAATCCTTTCCACGGTGGATTCAACGCTGCTGGCGATATCGTCCCTTATTACCCACAATCTCATCGATCCCATTCGACGGCGCGGGGGCAATGCCGAGGGAATCGAACGTTCCGGCCTTGGCATCGCGCGTCTCGTGGTGGTTATCGCCGGCATTGTGGCCTACCTGGTGGCCCAGGAGGGGGATACCATCTTTTCGTTGGTGGAGATGTCGTCGTCCTTCGGCACGGCGGGGATCGTGGTCACCGTCCTGCTTGGATTGTGGTGGCGCCGTGGCGGGGCGATGGCCGCCTTCCTTGCCCTCGTCGCCGGTGTTGCCACGACCATCCTGGGCGGGTATTTTCTGGATCTCGACGCGCCGTTCCTGACTTCCCTCGCCGTCAGCCTCACCGTGTTCGTCGTCGCGGCAGTCGTCCACACGGACCAATCGGTGGATAAACCGGTGCGCGCTGGGGTCTGATAAATCTTCCGGTGAGATCGATCCGGCTTGGATTCTAATTGACGGGCTTTCGGAAAAGCACCATGGCGAAAACCCTTTATCCGCAGGTCAAGGATATCCTGTGCTTACCGGTGATTTTAGTTGCCTTACCCCCTTGCCCGAACCGCAACCACCAGCGCGAATAACAGCGTTGCCACCACCACGATGGCCGGCCCCGTCGGGATATCCCATTGTAGGGAAGCGCTTAATCCGCCGATTACCGAGATGCCGCCTAGGACCGCCGCGATGATTGCCATCCGTTCCGGCGTGCGGGCGATATGGCGCGCGGTCGCCGGTGGGATGATGAGCAGGGAAACGATCAGCAAAACCCCGACTATTTTCATACCGATGGCGATGACGCATGCCATCATGAGAACAAAGATAAAGCGCACGCGCTCGACCGGTACGCCTTCCACGGCGGCAAGGTCTTCCTGGACAGTGGCCGACAGCAGCGGACGCCAGATAACGGCAAGGCCACCCAATATCAGGATGGCAAGGGCGTAAATCAGGTAAAGATCCTGATGTGTAATCGCCAGAACATCCCCGAACAGATAGGCGTTCAGATCGATACGCAATTGTTCCATGGAGGTGATGGTAATAAGACCGAGGGCCAGTGAACCATGGGCCAGGATCCCCAGCAGCGTGTCGCTTGCCAATAGCTTCTGGCGCTCCAGCAGGGAAAGCACCGTCGCGAATATCAGGCAAAAGACCAAGATGCCGATTTCCATACTGATCCCGAGCACGAATCCCAGGGCAATCCCCAGCAGGGCGGAGTGAGACAGGGCCGCCCCGAAATAGGCCATGCGCCGCCAGACGACGATGCACCCCAGTGGTCCCGCCGCCACGGCAATCCCGATGCCGCCCAACAAGGCGCGTATGAAAAAATCGTCCATATCAGTGCTTTTCTTCCATCGCGATGGGGACCGTTTCGCCCGATGCATCGTGTCGATGGTTGTGGTGGTGGGTATAAACGGTCAGGACCTCGGAAACGCTCTTGCCGAACAACGAAACGAATTCAGGATGTTGGGTGACCGATTCCGGATGGCCCGTGCAGCAGACGTGGTGATTGATGCAGACCACGGAATCCGTGGCCGCCATGACGATATGCAAGTCGTGCGAGACCAGCAATACCCCGCACCCTCTTTTATCACGGATATCCGCGATCAACCGATAGAGTTCGGATTGTCCGGAGACATCCACGCCGGCCATGGGCTCATCGAGCACCAACAGATCCGGTTCCCGTAACAGGGCACGGGCGAGGATCACCCGATGTAACTCTCCGCCGGAGATATTGGCGATCTGAGCGTCGAGCAGATCGCCGACACCCACCTCTTCGAGCAGTCTGCCGAGACGGGCGCGGGAGGCATCGACCCCCAGGGTGAGAAAGCGTTCTACCGTGATAGGCAGTGTCCTGTCCCG
>JABDQX010000231.1 GCA_013042035.1 Gammaproteobacteria bacterium | reverse complement strand
ATCACAGCCTGGCCTGTGTTGATAGCCTGCGTGGGTTACGCCCTTACTTTCTCGCCGGGGGCTTCCACCTTCACCATCGCCATTGGCCAGGGGGCGTTCAAAGCCGGTCTAATCTTGGCTGGAGGTCTCTTCCTCCTGCGCATCAACCGGCCCGACGGGCTTGGGGATCGGCACCTGCGCTGGTCCGCGCCTGTTCGGGAGTCATTGGTGCAAAAATTGCGCTGGGCAATCCCCTTGGTTGTTTTCTTGGGTTTTCTCGTCAGCATCACGACCCTGGACAGCTTGCCATCGCTCATCTGGCCCGTTGGCAAAGCGGCCTTTGTGGTTTTGATGATGGTGTTCCTGATTCTTGTTTACCGGCTGCTGCATCCTCGTGGCAGACTGATGAATGCTTGGCGGGAGCACGATTCCACACAGATCAGCCTGGTCGCGCAGTTGCATTTCTTTTGGTTCCCGCTGCTGTTGTTGCTGCCATTCGGCCTTGCCCTGCTGTCGGTGTTCGGCTACCGGACCATGGCAGTGAATCTCCTGCACGGGGTGGAAATGACCCTGTGGTTCTTCATAGGGCTCTTCCTGTTAAAGGCGTTCATGCTTCGTTACCTGACCATCGCCGAGCGGCGTTTGCGCTATGAAGAAGCCCTCAGGAAACGGGACGAGTTGCGCGTCAACCGCACCAGGGAAGACGACCCCCAGGAGACCCAGGAAGGGGCTCCTTCTTTGTCCTTGGCCCTAGAAATGCCTGAACTGGATTTGAAAGAATTGGGTGATCAGGCCGAACGGCTGGTGCACGGGGGATTCCTGTTCTGCGCCGTGATCGGCACCTGGTTCATTTGGAGTGATCTTCTGTTTGCCCTGGGTTTTCTTGGCAGCGCTGATCTCTCTTTCTACTCAACGGAAACCGTGGATGGCATAGCCAAAGAGACGCCGCTTACCCTGGGGGCAATTATCAGCGCCCTAATTGGGCTATTGATAACCACACTGGCGGCCAAGAATATTCCCGGCGTCCTGGAGATCACCGTGCTCCAACGCCTGCCGTTGGAGACAGGTGGGCGTTATGCCGCTACCACCTTGACCCAATATGTCATCGTGGGCATCGGCATGGTGGCCATACTCAACACCCTGGGGGTCGAGTGGTCCAATATCCAGTGGCTGGTAGCCGCATTGAGCGTCGGTCTTGGGTTCGGCCTTCAGGAGATCGTCGCCAATTTCATCAGTGGCATCATCTTGTTGTTCGAGCGGCCCATTCGCGTCGGTGATGTGGTCACCATCGATAACACTACCGGCATCGTGTCCCGTATTCGGATTCGCGCCACCACCATCGTCAATTGGGAGAGGCAGGAATTATTGGTCCCCAACAAGGATCTGATCACCGGGCGGCTCACCAACTGGACCTTGAGCAATAAGCTCAATCGCATCTTGATAACCGTCGGCATCGCATACGGTTCCGATGTTGCACTGGCGCTCAAGTTACTCGACCAGGTGGCGGCGGAAAACCCGGATGTACTAGAGGATCCGGCGCATCGAAGCACCTTCGAGGGGTTCGGCGACAACGCCCTGACGCTATTTTTGCGTTGCTATATAGAGTCACTGGATAATCGTCTGGCTACGATCACCGCGCTTCATCAGGCCATTAACGACAAGTTCAACGCTGCGGGTATCTCCATCGCCTTTCCCCAGCGGGATATCCATCTGGATACTTCCAAGCCGCTGGATATCCGAGTGATTCTCCCCAATCCCGCATAGCTGAAATCAAAGACAAACATGGATTGCAGAATACCAGAACATGAGCTAATCGCCTGTCCCGGATGCGATCTGCTTCATCATACGGTGGTGTTGCCACTCGGGGCTCGCGCCGAATGCCGCCGTTGCGGTTACAGGCTCTACACGCAAAAACCGCAAGGGATCGAACGTCCATTGGCGCTTACGCTCGCTGCATTCGTTTTTTTTGTACTGGCCAATACCTTTCCCTTCATCGCTATCGAGATCCAGGGCATCACCCGGGAAATCTCCGTGCTTTCCGCGGCGATAGAACTCTATCATCAGGGTATGCCGGGGCTTGGGATCCTTGCCAGCGCGGTTATTTTCGTTTTTCCGCTGCTCCAGCTCGCGGGTATGTTGACGGTTCTCGTTCCACTTTACACAGATCGCGCCAACATTACCGGATGCAAGACATTGCGGTTTGTCTCGATACTCGCGCCCTGGAGCATGATGGAGATCTATCTGCTCGGTGTGTTGGTATCGTTGGTGAAGCTCGCCACCTATGCCCATGTGACACTCGGCGTGGCGTTCTGGAGTTTCGCCGCTCTGGTGATTACCAACACCTGGATCACATATTCTATCGACCGGCACGACCTGTGGCGTCGCCTGGAGAGTCTTTCATAACATGAGCGGTAAAGACGAAATCAGCGCACGCGCCGCCGGATTCGTTGCCTGCACCATCTGCGGCAAGCTCCACCGTATACTGCAAAACCAGCTCGACATCAGGTACGTGCGATGTGTGCAATGCGGCGCCAAGCTGCACTCGCGAAAACCCCACAGCCTCCAGCGTACATGGGCGCTGTTGCTGACAGGGATTTTGCTGTATGTTCCGGCAAATATTTACCCCATCATGATTACCCGAGACCTGGGGCGTCCCGAAGAAAATACCATCATCAGCGGCATAATCGCCCTATGGAATCTTGATGCCTATTTGGTCGCCGGCGTTATTTTCGTGGCATCCGTGGTGGTCCCGATCATGAAATTTCTGGTTATTCTGTATCTTTTGCTAAGCGTCCATCGCAAGTCGCCTCTGGCGCGCAAACAAAAAGTACGTCTGTATCATATCACCGAATTCATCGGTCCCTGGTCCATGGTGGATATCTTCGTGATGGCGCTTCTGGTGGCATTGGTCAACATGGGCGGCATCGCCTCCGTGGAACCGGGTATGGCTGCCGTTGCTTTCGCAGCCATGGTAGGGGTTACTATGTTGGCCATCATGGTCTTCGATCCGAGATTGCTTTGGGATAACGAGCGATGACGAAATCATTCCATGACCAAGCTAAAGTTGACGTAGCCCAACCCGTGGTCGCGCAAGAAACCGGCGCGAATACTTTATCGCCCATATGGATTGTGCCCCTGATCGCCGCGATAATCGGCCTGTGGCTCATCTACCAGCACTACACCACCCAGGGACCGCTCATCACCATTACCTTTAACTCTGCCGAGGGACTTGAGGCCAAACGGACACCAATCAAATATCTGGACGTAAAGATGGGCAGGGTGGAAAAAGTCGAGATCGACAAAGAGTCGCTCAGACAGGTCGTTGTCACGGCCCGCATGGTTCAGGATGCGGAGAATTACCTGAATAATGGAACGAGCTTCTGGGTGGTGCGCCCACGTATCAGTCTTAGCGGGATAACCGGTTTGCAAACACTATTGTCCGGTAGCCACATTGAGATGTCGAGCACCGTCTCCGATGGCGAAACAAAAACGTTTTTTCAGGGACTGGAACACCCTCCCCTGACGCCTGGCGGCGCCCCCGGACTTCGGATTGGGCTTCGCGCCGCCGAAGCAGGCGCCGTCGAAGCGGGTTCCCCGGTGTTCTATCGCGGAATAAAGGTAGGCGCGGTGGAAAGTCGCCGACTATCCGAAAATGGCAAGTATGTGGAGTTCGATGTCTTCATCCATGCGCCGCATCACCATCTCGTCAACAGCAACACGCGATTCTGGAATGCCGGCGGCATTGATGTTACCGCAAACACCGAAGGGCTTACCCTTCACAGCGAATCCCTGGAATCCTTGGTTTTAGGCGGCATCGCCTTTATGAATCCCCCCCGATTGAAGGCCAACGTTCCCGTGAACTCCGGCGCGCTATTTACGCTTTACGACACGCGGACCGAAGCGGAGATCGAGCCTGCCGATGGCGCGATGGAGCGTCTTGGCTACGTCCTGCATTTCGAAGAGTCGCTACGCGGGCTCAAGGTAGGCGCTCCGGTGGAGCATCGTGGCGTTCAAATAGGGTACGTTGCCGATATCGATATTCGTTATAACGCCGCAACGGGTCTGTTCGAAACACCGGTATTGATTTTCCTGGATCCCCAGCGGATCGAATGGCCAGTCGGCACCAAGGTCGAGGACAGTCTTGTGACCGCCAAGGACAACCTGCCGGCTGCCGTGGAACGCGGGATGCGCGCCCGCCTGCAAACCGGCAGTCTGCTCACAGGCGCCCTGTTCGTCGATCTGGCGCTGATTCCCGATGCAAAACCCGTGCGGATCGTCGAGATGGATCCTTATCCCGTATTCCCAACCGTTCCGGGTCCCTTTGGGCAGATCACCGCCAAAGCCACAGCGGTGCTGGATACGTTGGAAGCATTGCCCCTGGAGGAATTGGTGTCTTCCGCGTCCCAGCTCTTAAAGGACGTCGATACCCTCGTGCGGGTGCCGGCGACGTCCGAGATCGGAACCGGCACCGAAGCCAATGCGGTCATGGCGCAACGACGCAGCGCGCCGTTGTACAGGTTCGTGGAGTCGATGACTTCCACACTGGCAGGCATCAATGCGCTCATCGGTTCTCACGAAGACGGGCAACTGCCCGGCAACATTGCAGGCTCTCTGCGCCAGCTCGACGCAACGTTGAAGTCGATCGAGATATTACTCCAGGGTGACGTGACAACATCTCCTTTATACTACGAGTTTTCTACAGCCCTGCAGGAACTTACCCACGCCGCGCGAGCCATACGCTCACTGACGGAAACCCTTGAGAACAACCCCAACGCCATTATTTTCGGAAAATGAACAGTAAAAATTCATTGGCTTATCCCCTGTCTGCGGCGCCATCAACTCCCAGTTTTATAAATTATTTCCGCGTTCTCATTCAGCGTATCGTAAGGACTCCATGGCCAAAGAAATTGCCGTGCACAGCATTGGTCGCCGCTATCGTTCTGACCGGTTGCGCAACCTTCTCGGAGCAAAAAAAACATTACCTGATGTTACCTGTGGTACCTGACACCTCACCGTCGCGGCTGGATATTGTCGTGGGTGTCGGTCCGGTAACACTGACCGATTACCTGCAGCGGCAGAATATCGTCGTCAGGGAATCATCGACCCGCATACACATTGCACCCAATGATCGCTGGGCAGCACCGCTTGATGCCCACCTATCGGAACTATTGGCAAAGAATCTGCGCCAGCGACTGGGTCTCACGGAGGGTATTCCTACTTTCCCATGGCCATCATCCGTGCGTGTGGATTACCAGGTTACCGTCCATATAACGCGCTTCATTCATTACACCGATCGCGTCTATCTGGATGCGAACTGGCGCATTCTTGACGGTCCGTCTTCCATGACTGCAGAGCATCTAACCCAAATCGAGGTGCCTTCCGGGACCGATTACGACCAAGTCGTGGACACCATGAGCCGAATGGTCGGCAGGCTATCGGACGAAATCGCGGAGACGATTCGCCAGCTTTCGGGAAACACTGTCCGGTAGCGCTGTATGCAAAATCCAAAACGGGCACCCATTTTTAGGCGATAGGCTACCAAAACTTCTTCATCTCAAGGAAATGCGCTCGGTTTCCTTTGTGAATGTGTGTGAATCACCGATTCACCACCCATCAATTTGATACACCGGGTAGACCGGGTTAGGCCGCAAGGCCGTAACCCGACTACAGATCAACACCCACATTCAAATGCATCCGAAACGTGGATTCATCGTCGTTCAATGGAAATCCAAAATCCACACCGGCAGGGCCGAAGGGTGAAAACCAGCGAACACCGATGCCGACACTGCTTTTTAGCGCAGAGTTGAACGAATCCATTGCGTTACCGTGATCCACGAACGTGGTTAACGCCCAATGCTCGGCGATGGGATGTTCGTATTCCAGACTACCGACCATGATGTGGGGTCCACCGATGACATCACCTGAATTATCCTTCGGGCCCAGTTCGTGAAATCCATATCCTCGAACGCTTTTGTCTCCCCCGGCAAAGAATCGATACGAGGCGGGCAGCTCACTGAAATCATCCACCCACGACGCGCCCAGCTCTCCCCGTAAAATGACCCGTCCTCCCC
>JABDQX010000230.1 GCA_013042035.1 Gammaproteobacteria bacterium | reverse complement strand
ATCGTGGGTGATGTAGATGTTGTCCGGGGCGATATCCCGGTGCAGGAGGCCGGTATCGTGAACCTCGCGCAGGGTGTCCATGATCGGGGTGAGGAACCTTAATGCCTGTTGCCAGGGGATCTTGTCGCCGTGGGCCTCCAGGTATTGCCGGAGGGTGCGGCCCGCCACGAATTCCATGGCCATGTAGCCAGTGCCGTTGGCCGGAAAAAACCGATACACCGAGACGATGCCGGGGTGTTGCTGGAATCTGGCGAGGACCTTGGCTTCTTCCCGAAATCTATCGAGGGCATGGTCAAAGGTTGCCTCGTGCCCCGTGTGAACGGTCACATGGCCGTTTTCGGTATTGCGCCCGGCTACACTGTCCGGCAGGAATTCCTTGATGGCAATGCGGGTATCGAGATTCGTATCCCAGCCGAGATAGGTGACCCCGAGTCCGCCGTGCCCCAGCACCTTGCCGATGATATAGCTGTTATCGAGCCGAGTCCCGGGCGGCAAATGGAGGGGATTGCCCGGGGCGTCGCCGGGCCGCCAGCCGCAGTGATCGCAACCGGCGGCGCTGCCTTTTTCCTGGAAACAGGCCGAACAACGTCCTTCGATGGCATGACTCATGGGGAATGATTCATGGATTGGGCCAGCCCCTATCGGCGTTCCACCCCCGATCCGGGCATCTCGTGAACTCGGATACGTCAAGCCGTGGACACCAGGGTATTTTCGCAAGCAGCATGATAATCATCGAATGACAAAAACGAAGCGTCGGTGGCGATAACAGCGGTCCAAACCGAGAAATCAGAGAGAACAGTCCGCAAAATGTAGCGGCGGCAGTAACGTGCAGTGCTCCTTTACCCAGGCCTGTCCATCGGTGAAGCCCGCCGCGCCACCGACACGCACACCGACATAGAAGGCAATTGCCTCCCCAACGCACACCTGCTCGTAATCCGCATCGTCCGCGCACAAGGTAAGCATGTGCTCCAGGAACCAGTCGTCGCACACCTGCCGGGAATGTCCCGGTGAACTGTAGCATAGGTCGTGTGCGTCACACGCTTGCCTGAAGAATTCTCCCCGGAGAACCGGGACATCCACCGGCACGGAGCAACCATCCGGACGTTCCTTCCATTGGGTGGGGCAACACTGTGGTTCCGGGCACTCGGATAAACCCGGAAGAGAGACGGCATTGGTTTGACAGCGCCAGCAATCTTTATTCCATGTGTCCACCGCGACACCGGGCTTCATATGTTTATAGGCTTCTTTTGCGATTGTTACCGCCGCGTCCGCGCCGCCTTGCAGTAGTCCACCGAAACCTTCTATCAGCCCGCCCCAAAACCCCGATGCATTATTCGGTATGGCCCATACCGATAAAAGGATGCTGGCAAATAATGCTGATTTGATGCTTTTCATTGCGCGTCTTTATCCGAAATGCCGGGAAAAGATAATGCCCACGAAGATCACGAAAAAACACAAAAAAAGACCGAATGATTTTTTCGTGTATTTTCGTGGGCTGATTTTTGGTTTTTCCTATTCGCGCTGCCTGGACTTAGCGATGATCTCCCTGATCTCGATATCGAAGAAATTATTCATGTGAGCCGCCTTCAACACGATCGCAGCATCAGCCCCACCGCTGGTGCCCCCTATCGCGATGATTTCCCTGTCGGTGGGGACCAATCCGGCATCGGCGGCCATTATCGATACCTCGACGGCCACCTTGATACCCTCTCCGCCGAATCGCCGCAGGGTGTGGGCGATGATCTCCACAGGGCCAACCCCACCGAATTTGTTCGAGATCGATCGTTCAACGCCGCTTAGCGCATGGGCGGCCATCAGCGTTTTGATGCCACGGCTTTCCATTTCTGCCTTTTTCTCGGCAGGCAGGAGAATCTCGTCTTTTTCGTGGAAGCCCGCGTGTTCGGTCACGGAGATAACGGTGCAGCCTGTATCCTGGAGCGCCTCCCACAATTGCAGAGCTGTTCCGCCCCTAACGGAGGCGACCACGACGTGTTTGATGCCAAGTTCTTCGACCCGTTCGCGCACGGCGCCGATAAGCGCCTCGGTATTCTGTGGGCCAGGCCGGTCGAAATATAAAATCTGTTTTTTGCTCATTGTTTATCCTCGATACGTATTCGATACTCATCCTTGAGGGATCCGATGATGTCGTTGATATGTCCCTCGCAGGATTTCGGGAAGCTGATAGTCCGGCGCTGCCGATCGACCTCCGGCGCGCAACGCGCCCGTGACAATCCCTCGCGGAAGATCTCCATAAGATCGGCGGATGGAAAATGCAAAACGATGTGCGTCTCCCGCGTCAGATCTACCGACTTGCGTTTTTGTTTAGCCGGCCGCGCGATGGCCGCCTTGCGAAACACGGTGACCGCCCGCGCCGGCGGCGCGGAAAACGCCGCCTCGCCGTGGGTTATCAGCAAGGGTATCTGCCCGTCCTTTTCCATCCGGGCAAACAGCTTGGCGGGACGGGAGACGATACGCAGCGAAGGCGAGATGCGCTCCACCGTCGCCTTGTCGATGGCTACCTGAAGGCGGTTGCCTTCTGCGTCTTCCGTCACCGGTGCATCCGCTGCCGATGCATCCTTCGATGCTTTGGCCGTGACCGGCTTGCCTTCCAACAATCCAAAGCCCGTGTACAGGGTAAACGCCTCGGCGTGTCCGCTCCATTCCTCGAGTTCGGCAACCACATTGGCGGGCAGTGGATTGTGACTGAGCGCCGCCAGCAGGGCCACCACGTCGAGTTTGTCGTCCTGGGCAAGGCGAGTCGTAACCTGTTTTTTTTCCAACTTGAGAATGGTAACGGTGTCCTGGGTAACCGGTTCGGCAAGCGGCATCAGGGTATCCATGAGGCCGGCCGCGTAGAATTCCGACTCCACGTGGATCTCGAAATTAGGCTGCACGGTCACCTTCGGCTGGGGGATGCGCCCCTCGGCAACGCTCAGAAAGCGGGGGCGGACCCTGAATGCACGCAGCATGCCCAACTCCGGGTTCAGCTCGCGGGCGCCGCGTTCGCGATAGGCAACATCCACGTAACCGAGGTTGAAAGGCGCGCCTTCGAGAAAGCGCTCCACGAAGCGCCCTTCCACCCGCTCGAAGGCATCCGGAGTCTTTTCGGTAATTGCGGAATCCTCGTCTTTTACCATGTAATGATCGTTCTGACCCGGATACTCGCGGAAATTGTTATCGTAGCGCCCTTTGAGTCGATCGTACTTGGAGG
>JABDQX010000218.1 GCA_013042035.1 Gammaproteobacteria bacterium | reverse complement strand
GATCGAGACCCGTGGCCATAAGCGCCAGCAGCATGGTAGCGAAGGTCACCACGTACCAGCCGAAGAACCCCCAAATCGCCTCGACAACCCGGGGCGGCAATACAGTCGCACCGATCCTGATGGGAACCTGTGCATTGGGGTGAATGAGCTTTACGATCTCACGCATGCCCTGCTTGAACAGCAGCAGAACACGGATCACCTTCAAGCCACCGCCGGTGGAACCGGCGCACCCTCCGATGAAACTGGCGAACAATAACAGGACCGGCAGGAAGCTCGGCCAGGCATCATAACCGACCGTCGTAAAACCTGCGGTCGTGCTAATGGACACGGCCTGGAATATGCCGTTTCGCATAGCGCTCCCGATGCTATCGAAAGTCCCTGAGAAATAAAGGTAACCACTGGTGATAGCCGATAGCGCCAGCAATAGGATGATAAACATCCTGGCCTCGGAGTCCTTGCGGTAGGGATTCAGGCTACGCCCCCGCCAGACGGTAAAGTGCAGGGAGAAATTGATGCCGGCGAGCACCATAAAAAACACCGCAATCGCCTCAATGGCGGGATTATCGAAATAGCCAAGGCTTGCGTCGTGGGTGGAAAAACCGCCGATGGAGATGGTCGCGAAGCTGTGACACACGGCATCGAAGACGCTCATCCCGGCGAGCCAATACCCCGCCGTGCAAAAAATTGTCAGACCAAGATAGATATACCACAGCGCCTTGGCCGTTTCGGTGATACGCGGTGTTAGCTTCGAATCCTTGACAGGCCCCGGGGTCTCCGCTCGATATAGCTGCATACCACCAATACCCAACATGGGCAAAATCGCCACGGCCAATACGATGATCCCCATCCCCCCCAACCATTGGAGCAGTTGCCGATAAAATTGGATCGACGGCGGTAAGTCATCGATACCGGTCATCACCGTGGCGCCGGTGGTGGTAAAACCCGAGACAGATTCAAAGATCGAATTCGTGAAGGACATGTGCAGGTCCGTCGCCAACATGAAGGGCGCGGCGCCGGAAAGGGTAAGCGATACCCAAAACAGAAGCACAATCACGAATCCATCCCGAAGCCGAAGTTCCTGATGAACCTGTCGCACGGGATACCAAAGGATGAAACCCACGCAGAAAATCAGCAAAAATGCCATCAAGAAAGCCTGGGATTCACCATCGGCATACCAAATGGATACGACCATGGGCGGCAGCATGGTGAGGCTGAATACGGTCAGAAGGAGACCGAGTATTTTTAGAACCACTGCAAAACGCATAGTCTGAACAAATCTTATGGCGCGTCCGGAAAAGGGATTTTCCGAGTGAAAATGACTCAATGAATCGAGCGATTTTACGCAACATGCTGTCTAAATGTAAGCGCTGCGCCAGCGTTTATCATCAAGCGCACCTATTCGTGCGCCACCTCGCACGGCAAGACCCTATTCGAAAACGAAAATCGGTTTCAATGCGCCGTGATTGACGAACCCGCCGGATGTGACCATAATCTACGAAAATAATAAACAATGGTGCCCACAATGCAGGTATCTACTCGGGAATTCAAGACCCATTTATCCCAATATCTCAATCAGGCGCAAATCGGCCAAACCTTTGAAATCACCTCCCATCGCAAAGTCGTGGCGCGGCTTATCGGTATACCGGCCATATCGGACGATGGTCTTACCCGTTTGCTGAGCAGCGGCGCGGCAACCTGGACAGGCGGCAAGCCCGCTGGGGCCAGCTTGCGTCTTGGCGCGGAAGGGACGCCGGTTTCGGAAATGGTCATGGAGGATCGTGGTTGATTCTATACTGCGACACTTCCGCCTTGCTCAAGCTGTACATTGAAGAGACCGGCAGCGATACGCTCGGAACATGGGTTGCCGGAGCCGATGCCGTTGCTGTGTGCCGCATTGCCTGGGCCGAAGCACACGCCGCGCTGGCGCGCCGCGCCAGGGAGGTTCCAAAAGACCGATCCGTCATCGAGGCCGCCAAAACGGCTCTGCGACTTGATTGGCCCCATTATGTCGTGTTGGAAATAAGCCAGACCGTGGTGGAGCGCGCCGGAGAATATGCCGACACCTTTGCCCTGCGCGGCTATGACAGCATACAGTTGGCGGCAGCGTTCGAGGCGGGACGGATTACCGAGTCCGTAATTGATTTTGCCTGTTTCGATGTACGCCTGAACAAGGCCGCACGGATATTGGGAATGCGGGTGGTTGGCCAAAACTGAAACGCCTTTCGACGCGCATGATTCATCAGGATCTAGCCGATATTTGGTTAAGCATTGAAGCCGCAAAACCGGGACACCGAACCCAATAATGTGTATGTGCTTGCGCTTGTTGGCGTTGGCAAGGTGATTGCAATTCCAAGTGAGCAAGTACTCCATATTGTAATAGCTGG
>JABDQX010000216.1 GCA_013042035.1 Gammaproteobacteria bacterium | reverse complement strand
ACTCCCCGATTTATCACCTTCCGCGCCTTGCGAGACCGCAATCGGGCTACCGCCTCGCGACGACCGGAAATTGTCAGACACGCTCTAAGGCACCCAACAGAAGAAATAATATACCCACCTTGAAGGTTTGCTGAGTAAAAGATCCTTGATTCTCAATAAATACATCTACCGAGAAACCCTGTTGGTCTTTATCGCGGTTTTGTCGATCTTGTTGCTGGTCTATGTCAGTCACCGTTTTGTACGGTATTTAGCCGAGGCCGCGGCAGGAGCGATACCGGCGGATGTCATTTTCAGGTTGCTTGGGCTGCAGCTTTTGAGAAAGTTGGAAATTTTCATGCCGGTCGCCTTTTATATCGCGGTTCTGCTCAGTCTTGGCAGGATGCATAAAGATAACGAAATCGCCGCCATGAATTCCAGTGGTATCGGGCCGATGGCAATCGTCGGGAATATCTTTCGATTGAGCCTTGTTTTCGCCGGACTGACAATGCTTTTTTCTCTGTACGTATCTCCAGAGGTTATGTCGATTCAAAATGCGTACAAGGCCGAAGCAAAGCAAAAATCCGATATTACCGGTATTTATCCAGGTAGATTTCGGGAAATAAAGAAAGGGAAACGTGTTATTTACGTGGAGGATCTCTCTCCGGATAAGCGTTCCATGCAAAATATATTTGTTCAGGTACAGCAGAAAGATGGCGGTGATATCGTGGTTGCCGATAGCGCCTATCAAACGGTGGACGAACTCACGGAAGAACGCTTTATCGTTCTTGAAGGCGGTCGTCGCTATGCCGGTAAACCAGGTGAACTCGATTTTGTGATCACGCAGTTCAAACGTTATAGGATTCGCCTGGAGGACAAGGTTACCGATAAAGCGGCGAAACGTCGAAAAATAGATACCTTGCCGACCACCGAGCTGCTACGCGCGGCCGACAGTCCCCGTCATGCAGCCGAGCTTCAGTGGCGCCTTTCTCTTCCCATATCGCTGATTATTCTGTCCCTGCTCGCCGTTGTTCTTGCCCGCACTTCATCCAGTGGTGGGAGGTACGCAAAGTTGGTTACGGCGATTCTGGCATATTTTGTATACAGCAACCTTATCGGGATTTCCCGAATGCTGGTGGAGCGAGGTGATCTGAGTCCCGGGATAGGTCTGTTGCCGGTGCATGGCTCGGTCATGTTGATTATCGCTATTGCGTTGTTCATGGAACATTCGCACGGAACGTGGCGTAAGGCGCGGACGCGGCGATGACACGATTGGATCGCTACATTGGCACTTATGTCGTGGCGGGGAGCCTGCTTGTACTTGCCGTACTTGTAGCGCTTTTTTCGGTCATCGATTTCGTCGATGACCTCGATAATGTCGGGCGGGGTCATTACACCTTGTTACGGGCCGGGGAGCATATGTTGCTGACGATGCCGCGGCTTGCCTTTTCGGTTTTTCCCATCGCGGCGCTGATTGGTACGTTGATGGCATTGGGTAACCTCGCGGGCAGCGCGGAACTTACCGTAGTGCGTGCGTCTGGGGTATCGCTGGCTCGCCTTTCGCTTTCTGTCATGAAGGTCGGCTCCGTGTTGGTGATATTTACGCTGTTACTGGGTGAATTTGTGGTCCCCACTACCGAGCGTCTTGCCGAGGAACGACGCTCGGTTGCCTTATCAGATGAGATCGCCGTCAAGACACAGTATGGGTTCTGGGTTCGGGATAAACGAAGTTTTATCAATGTTCGCAGGATCTTGCCGGATAATCAGATGGGTGATATTTATGTCTATGAATTCGACAGTGCGCGCCAACTGCGATTTTCCAGCTACGCTAAAAACGGTTATTACCAGGATGGAAAGTGGATCTTGAAAGATGTTCAGCAAAGTGAATTGACACCAGAGGGCATCGTCAGGCGAAACCTGCCGGAGGCCGTATGGGAATCATCATTTGCGCCGGATGTCGTGGATGCCGTCAAGGTCAAGCCCGAAGGCCTGTCTATTCTGGATTTGTATCGTCACATCAACTATCTGAAAGATAACGGATTGAATAGTGCGCTCTACGAGTTTGCGATTTGGGGAAAGCTTCTTTATCCAATCGCAACCGGTGTCATGATCTTTATTGCCATTCCCATGGTGCTCGGTTGGTTACGTTCGGTGGGTGTTGGGCAACGGATTGTCGTCGGTGCCTTGCTTGGCGTGGGTTTTTACATTATCCAGCAAACCATCATACACATCGGACTGATATTCGAGATAAGCCCGTTTTTGAGCGTATCCGTGCCTATCATGGTGTTCATGGGATTTGGATTGTGGATGATGGGGAGAGTCCACTAATAATTTTTCTCTGGAGCTGTATGCAAAACCTATATTGCACTCCCTCAACTGCGTAAAAATGTGCTCGGAATGCTGATTTACTTTCATGTAAACTCCGCTTTCTCGCCCATTTTTGCCTTTTTATGGCGCACAATCCGAGTGTTGCATTTGTCTCTCTGGATTCGAAAAAAGTTGTGCACGAAGTTATCGTGGTATAAACATCAGAACTGTTCCCGACAGCCGATCGTGCCAGGTCATGCGTTCGCGATCCACCAGTGCCCAAAGAAAACCCGCTCCGAATACTGACCAGGACAGGATTGCGCACAGGAACCGAATCAACGATTGGCCCCAGGAAAGATCTCCGTTGCCTTTGTTCCGCAGGTAGATTCGCCAGGTGCGCATGCCGAGGGTTTGCCCGCCGTGGGTCCAGCACCAGCCGAAATATAAAAAGCAAACCCCCAGGAGATAGCCCTGATATGCCGTATGCCATGTGTCTCCCGGCAGAATAACCGCGGTTCCGAGAAACACCTGAAGCGGTAAATGTGCGCAGATGATTATGGCAAACAGTATCAGGCCGTCATAGAACATGGCACCGAACCTGCGAAGCAGGCCGGCAGGTCGAGAGGTAGTGGGGTCTGGCGAGATATTTTGTTGCATCTTCGTATCGCTATCTATCGTTCTTCTTGAAAAACAGACGTTATCGTGACCGTGGCTCGCCATAGTCAACGACAATAGTCAATGGCTGAAGTCAACGGCCAATACTACCATAGGAAAAACCCATGAGCTTACTAAAGGGCCTCTTTCGCGGGCGTCAGGATCGACACGACACCGTCCGCGTACTCGATCACCCCAGGGATCTCCAACCCGGTGATATCGTCAAATTCGGTTTTACCGGTCAAGAGCTCCTGAGCAATCAATCCTTTCGTGTCGCGGACATCAATACCTGCGATCTTGGGGGTGAACAACACAAAAAGACCGTATTCACACTTCAAGGAACCGATACTGAGTTACGGCTTGCCGTGATCGACAACGGTAGAGGGGAGCGGATAGAGATTGGATGCGCCGTGTTCCCGGAAGATGTGGCGAAAATCTTCGATGAGGATGCGTTTATCGACCTGTTGGATCCGGAAACCGGTGTACACCACATCCTCGACCGCAATGGAGAACCTGAACACCTGGCAGGCTGGACGGCGACCGCGTATTCCCAGGAAGCGGGACACAACGCCTATTATCATGCCGGTGACTACCGTTCCCGAGCGTTACCGGATTTCGAAGAAGAGGCCAATGCCTTCAGCTACTATTTCCTGATAAGCGATGACCGTCGGTTCGGCCTGGAGGTTCAGGTCTACGATGGCGGACGCACGGAGGTCTATCTGCTGGTCTATCTTGCCGTTTCCAATATCGAGGAATTATGGCCGGGGGATTCCGGTTAGTTTCCTTTCGTATATATGCGCTGAAGATCGCGCCGATATCGTTCCGTGAAAAATAATTTCGCCATTAGAATTTATCCGGAGAAATGTCATATCCTTCTTCACGTCACTCCTTGATGGCATTCTCGAATATCTTTGCGTGTGACAGACTGTCCGTGAATCGTCCGTGAGCAATATCGGCGTATCCCTCGATAATCCCCTCCCTCAGATCGTAATCATCGGTGTTTGATATGTCGCGGCGTATCGGAGATTGCCGTGTGTAGCACCACCTTTCCCGTCTCGATACCAACCGCCACCTTGGTTAGCAGGGTGAAAACCAAGATTCCAAAGGCCAGAATGCCCATGGAAACGGCGATCTCGATGGATGTGGGGGTGTACTCGAATACTTCACCGAGTGGGGTGGGGATGAAGCCCGGGATCACCAGTCCCATCCCCTTTTCGATCCAGATGCCGAGAAATCCCAGAACACAGGCAATATTCAGAAACAACATTCGTCGGCGCAGCGGATTGATGGTAAGGATCGCGGTGGCGATGCCATTCATGGCAAGCGCGCTCCATATCCACGCCTGAAGGGCGTTGAGATCATGGAGCCCCAGATACAGATAACGGATGGAAGCGGCGTGTCCTCCCTCGTTATAGAAATGCGTAACCAGCTCTACACCGATAAAAAAAAGATTGATCTGCATGGTCACCGTCAGGATCCAGCCAAGGGTGGTTACCACGCCTTGATGGACCCGGAAATCCGTCACGCGATGGATTACTTGCAATGCCAGGATGATGAGCGCGGGCCCCGAGGCAAAGGCGGTGACGATGAAGCGTGGCGCGAGCAGCGTGCTGTGCCAAAAGGGTCTGGCGGGATTGGAGGAAAACAAAAATGCGGTAACCGTATGGATCGATATGGCCCAGAATATGGCGATGACAACAAATGTAAAATACAAACCGAATCGCGGCAGCTTGCCGATAAAGTACCGATACAGCACATAAAATGGCGTGACGATATTGAGCAGCAGATAGCCGATAAGGACGATGATGTCCCATGCCAGCAGAGAAGCGGGAAAGTTGAAGCGACCCAGAAATGGGATTACATGCCATATCCGATCGGGCCGGCCGAGATCGACGATGACGAACAGCAAGGCCATCAGAACGGCCGCGACCGCCATGCCCTTCCCCAACCAGACCACCTTGCGCATATCCTCGCGATTGAAGATGTAGGCCGGGATCAACAATAACACCGCCGAGGCGGCGATACCCACCATGAAGGCGAAATTTCCGATGTAGAGTCCCCAGGAAACCTGATCGCTGAGACCGGTGACTACCAGACCGCTTTCCAGTTGCACGCGGTAGTTCCAAGCACCGAACAGGAATATGGTGACCAGAAAGGCAAGCCAGACCCAGTAACGAGTGCCGCCCCGGAGCGTCTCCCGAAGGCCTGCCTGGATGAAGCGCAGTGGTCTATTCCACCTGATGGGCCGTTCCATCTGATTTTTCCGCTTTGTTGGATTGCTTTTTCGGTGGCGAGGAAAATTCTGTTTGGCACTCCTATAATGGGAGTGCTAGTATAGCTTGGTAATCTACCTTGTCATCAGGTTAAGGTCAAAGCGGCCTCTTAGAGCGTGTCTGAAAATACCCGGTCGTGGCGAGGCGGTAGCCCGATTGCGGTCCCGCAAGGCGCGATCGGTGCAAAATCGGGGAGTGTAGCGAGCTACATGACGCGATTTTTGACTCTTTCGCAACGCAGCGGGCCACAGTTCGGGGGCTGTCGCAGTAGACCGGGGATTTCTCAGACACGCTCTTAAGGCCAGCCCACGCAAGGTTGGCGGACGTTGTGGCCTATGCAGAGCTTTGCCACAAGATTGTGGCCGAGACCGAGGCAACATATGGACTAAATTTCACAACAAACTGACACGGTCCGCCGGGACCAGCCATTAGCCGCGTTTGCCGGATGCGCTACGCTGATCCGGCCAGTGAACCGAAGTGTGATTTATGTGTAAAAGTATGGCATTGTAGCGGAGAAAAGGAGCAATCAATGTTCATGATGCGAATTCCGTATACAACTTTTTAAAGATCAATTAGTTAGGTATCGGAAAAAGTAACTTCTCATTAACCTGCGGCAACGGACTGGTGATAAAGCGAATCGAACGGGTAAACTGAAAGGCATGAAGCAGCAAGAATTCCAACTGCCGGAGATACCGGAATCGGAGCAAACACCGCTGGTG
>JABDQX010000215.1 GCA_013042035.1 Gammaproteobacteria bacterium | reverse complement strand
CAACACGGTGGACTTTCCCGCGCCGTTGGACCCAATAAGCACCACAATGCTCGATGCGTCCAAATCGAAAGAAACGTCATGCAATATGACTTTCTTGCCATAACCGGTTGTAACGTTTCTCAATGACAGAAGGGCGTCCATTGCTCTATAGGTATGCCTGTTGTACACGCCTGTCTTCGCGCAGTGTTCGATAATCGCCTTCGACAAGAATGGAGCCTTCATTCAGAAATAGCACATTTTTGCTTACTTTCCTGATAAAGTCGGGATCGTGTTCAATAATAATGACAGTTTCTTTTATGCCGGTTAAAAGGTTGGCAATCTCTTCACGGTAATGCGGCTGTATGCCCGCGACGGGTTCATCCAGAAGCAGGATTTTGAAATCGTTGATAAGCGCTATGCCAAGCGTCAATAACTTTTGCTGCCCATAAGAGATATTGGCGGCCTTTTGTTTACGCTCTTCGGTTAGGTGAATGCGTTGCAGCATGGATGCAACACTTTCCCTGTATACATTGTTGGGGACTCTACCTGTCAGGGCATAGGATAGATTCTCATCCCGCTTGTTTCGCAAGGCGATGAGAAGATTTTCCTCTACGGTCAAATCATATAATAGGCGCAAATCCTGGAATGTGCGGGCAACACCCAACTCGGCAATTTTGTATGGAGATAATCGATCCAGGCGCCTTCCATCCAATAAAATTTCCCCGGAATCACAGGGCATGAAACCACCAATCAGATTGAACAGGGTCGTTTTCCCGCTGCCATTTGCCCCCATCAAGACATAAGTAGTCTCTGATCGGAAATGGTAACTGAATCCGTTCAAAATCGGCGCGTTGCCGAATGATTTAGAGAGATTCGAAATATGCAACATTTTAAATACCACACACCGCACACCGAGTCAGTCAGGGCTGGATGCATTTTCTAATTGGGGGAGGACGTAATTCTTAGAGGGTGTCTGAAAATTCCCGGTCGTCGCGAGGCGGTAGCCCGATTGCGGTTCCGCAAGGCGCGGAAAGTGAGAAATCAGGGAGTGTAGCGAGCTACATGACTTGATTTCCCACTCTTTCGCAACGCAGCGGGCCACAATTCGGGGGCCGCCGCAGTAGACTGGGGATTTTTCAGACACGCTCTTAGAGAAGATCCACCGAGATACATCTTTGAATTGCCGGAAACGCCTTGAATGTATGGTACAGATTGGCGAATTGCACCGGCTATTCTACAGCAAGCTGCTGTCCGGGAAAGACCAAAGAATTACCATTTTGTCCGACAGTTGGAGACAACTGGCACAGTATTCCCCTGTTTCACAATTCGGAAACTTCACCCCAGAAATCAGTTTTACCTGCCTCGTTAATCCTCTTTCCACACGCCGAATGTGAACCTTGTTGGCGTCGTTATCTTACGCTAGACTCCATCTCCATCATAAATATTGCCTTTTTGTAGGTTAGTCATATGTCTGCCACACACCTTCGCGGAAACGATCCTCTAACCCCATTGCTCATGGGCGCTCAACCTACATTTCGTGCTCCGAAGCGTTCCCATACCCATATCGAAGGTTTCAACAACCTTGTGAAATACCTGGTCAGGCTTTGGCGCGATGGAACACTTGATGACGACGATTTTGGCGAGCTCGTCAAGATGGTATCTGCTGTGTTTATAGAAGCGGAAATCTCGAACAGGGTCGAAAATATTCTGGATGGAGCCGTGGATAAGCAGTTATTTTCAATTGAAAAGCAATTATCAAAAAGTTATGGGGAACTTAGATGAAAGAGGGAAGCGGCGAACGATGAAAGATCATTCAAAGCGGCCAATCAATCGCGCTGGTTTACCCTGGTTTATGCGGTAATATTTGTTGCGTTGTTTGTCTTCTTGACGATTTTTCTTGTCCAAGTGGATAAGGAACTGTACAAGGAAGCACTCAAATTATTCGCTATCTTTCTCGGTGGTTTTGGTGGTGGTTTTGGAATTAAAAGCTACATGGATCGCAAAAAGGGGCTTTAGCGAAACTCGCATCGACCAATCATAATCCTTTTCTCGTCCAGCTTCCGCGTTGCTAATGATTTTCAGTGTCATCCGGTTCCATGGCGTTTTTAGAACCTGAATGGCCCGTTCAAGGTATAAACAGTTCGTTTGCTCGTCGTTGCGCCTCGAATTCGAACAACCCCACAAACATAAACATCCGCTCCACGCAGCGGGGCCATATGATTTTGCAAGGCGAAATCACCGAAGGATCCTTAATGAACACACAACAAACGATCAACACCCAGGACTATAAAGTCGCCGATATCAATCTCGCCGATTGGGGGCGTAAGGAAATTGCCATCGCGGAAACCGAGATGCCGGGGCTTATGGCGCTACGCAAGGAGTTTGCGCGGGGTGCTCCCCCTCTGGCGGGCGCCCGCATTGCCGGTTGTCTACACATGACGATTCAAACAGCGGTGCTGATGGAAACACTGGTTGCCCTTGGCGCGGAGGTGCGCTGGTCGTCTTGCAATATCTTTTCTACCCAGGACCATGCGGCGGCGGCCATGGCGGTGGCGGGGATCCCGGTGTTCGCCTGGAAAGGCGAAACGGAAGAGGAATTCTGGTGGTGTATCGATCAAACGATTTTCGGCCCCGACGGCTGGAAGCCGAATATGCTTTTGGATGACGGTGGCGATCTCACGTTGGTGATGCATGACAGTTACCCGGAACTGATGGGGAACATACGGGGGATCTCGGAAGAGACCACCACCGGGGTTCACCGACTATACGAACGAATGCGTAACGGGACGCTCATGGCGCCTGTTTTCAACGTGAACGATTCGGTGACCAAATCCAAATTCGATAACCTGTACGGCTGCCGGGAGTCCTTGGTCGATGGCTTGAAGCGGGCTACCGATGTCATGATCGCGGGGAAGATTGCCGTGGTTTGCGGTTATGGCGATGTGGGGAAGGGTTGTGCTCAATCCCTGCGCAGTCTTGGCGCGACAGTCTGGATCACGGAGATCGATCCCATATGCGCCCTCCAGGCCGCCATGGAAGGGTACCGGGTCGTTACTATGGATCGGGCGGCAGGCGAGGCAAATATCTTCGTGACCGCTACGGGTAACACCAGCGTGATTACTCATGAACATATGTTGGCCATGAGGAATGAGGCCATCGTCTGCAACATTGGACACTTCGATGCGGAGATCGATATCGCGTCAATACGCAAATACTCATGGGAAAACATCAAACCACAGGTGGACCATGTGATTTTTCCGGATGGGAAACGGATCATCGTTCTGGCCGAAGGGCGTCTGGTGAACCTGGGTTGCGCTACCGGTCACCCAAGCTTCGTCATGTCCAACTCTTTTACTAACCAGGTATTGGCGCAGGTGGAGCTTTGGAAAAATCCCGGGGAATATGCAAAAGAGGTCTATGTCCTACCCAAACATCTGGATGAGAAAGTGGCCAGATTGCATCTCGATCAGATCGGTGCATACTTGACGACATTGAGTTCCGAGCAGGCGGAATATATTGGGGTGTCCGTGGACGGGCCGTATAAACCGGATCATTATCGGTATTAGAAAAGTGGGGAGTGGGAAGTAGAGCGGGGATTTTTCAGATACGCTCTAAGTTGCACACGCCCCCGCGTTCGGAATGCTCGAACAACCGAGCCACGAAGATGGCATGAAGATTGCTTGTTTTGGCTGAGGACTTTTATCACGATCACCATGTGGCACGCTGCTTATGATCATGAAAGTTCAATTTATAGATTTATGGCGACAATCATTCAAGACCTCCAGGAGGAGTGACGCATGAAACGCAAGCAATCCGGGTTCACGTTAGTGGAAATTGCCATTGTGCTCGTTATCGTCGGGCTGTTGCTCGGCGGCATTCTCAAGGGTCAGGAACTTATCAACAGCGCGCGTGTGCGCGGCCTTGCCGATAGGGCCATCGGCGTGCAAGCGGCCTATTACGGATTCCTGGACCGCTACCATGCGGTGCCTGGAGATATGGCGGCCGACGCCGCGACAAGTGCCATTGGCGTCACCATTTCGAGCGGGGGGGATGCCAATGGGCAGTTGGATAGTCCCGCCAGCGCCGAATGGACGGAACCCAATGCCCTATGGGAACAGCTATCGAAGGCAGGTTTCATTGCCGGCAACTATATCGGTGGAGATGCCGCGCCCAATTCAGGTAACAACACAGCGCCCTTGAATCCATTCAATCAGCCAATGGTGGTTGGCCAAACCGCTGACTACATGGGCCTTGCCACAACAGTTTCCAGGTTGAATGTCGTATTGGGGCGGAGTACGCCGGTGGATGTTGCGCGCGAGGTTGATGTAAAAATGGACGATGGACAGCCCCTGACGGGATCCCTGCGTATTGCGATCGACGATGGCGCTACTTTCGGTGTGGTCGGACAATCGGATTCGAATACGGCCTGCCAGATTCAATCCAGCAATACCTATAACATCCAGGGCAATAGTCAGGATTGTAATTTGGTGTATATTTTTTAAAACAGGAAAAATTATGACAAACGCGAATACGGATAGAGGCTATGTCGCTATTCTTGGGTGGAGTCTGAACGCTATCGATGCTATTGATCGTTTTGATCGTCGATATATCATCGTTGCCCCCGCGTGGGCAGAGGAATACGCTACCGCGAATGACATTCCCTTGATTGTCTGGGATTTCGAACGGCTAAATGATCGTTCCATGGAAATTGCCCAGAAATTGAAAGACAAAGGTGTTGATGTCGCTATCCCGCTGTTCGAGGAGACAGTGGAATGGGCCGGCGCAATCAATTCGGTTTTATTGGGCAAACCTCGTATTATGAGCCAATCACTGCTATTTCGTGATAAATCCCTGATGAAGCGCCGCGCCCAATTAGGGGGTATTCGCATAGGTATTTTCGAGGAAGCTCAAGATAGAAGTGACATCATTCACTTTCTCAAGCGCGTCAATCAGGCCTTGTTGAAGCTGGACGGCGACCCCAACGATCCGATCCACTTGAAGGCACTGGATAAAGCGGGCTGTGAAGGACATTGGGTTATCCGTGAACCCGATGATGTCGACAAAATTACCGATGATCAATTTCCCCTGTTGATGGAAAGTCATCTCGACGGCTGGGAATTTGCTGTTGAGGCCTGGATCAAGAACGGCAAGATCCAATTCCTGAATATCTCGGAATATGTCACTCTGGGATATTCCGTATTTGTTCCCGCCACGCCGGAACTGGAAAAATATCGCCCCCAGGTAACGGCGGAAATTGAGAAGCTGATCGAAGTCTTTGAAATAGATTTTGGTTTTATTCACCCTGAATACTTTGTTACCAGTGATGGCAAGATGTACTTCGGTGAAGTGGCCTATCGACCGCCCGGTTTCCAGGCCTTTGAGTTAATCGAACGTGCCTATGGTTTCAATGCCTATCAGGCGTCGGTATTGATGTTCGATCCAAAAACCACCCAGGAAGAGCTTGATAACTTTTTCCCACGAGAAGTGGTCGATGCCAAAGGCCATGCAGGCTGCTTTGGTGTTTACCCGCGCCGCCGCGTTATCAGTGAACTAAACATTCCTGAGGAAACCGAACAGCATGATTACTTTGAGTTCCATGAGTTGGGCGAACCCATGGCAAACAAAGTCCCCAAACGGAGCGCGTTTGGCACCCATTGGGGATTACTGCATTTCTTTGGCCCCGATCCCCACGTTATGCGTGACCTGTTGAAGGCCCAGGAGGAACTGGATTTTTATGTCTGATTCCACCACGGAACATAAGGGCAACGAGGAGCGGCACAACCAGTTTTTGCAGGAAAAGCTGGACAATGCTTTGCGACGTCTGGAACAGGCCCGTCCCTTTGCCAAAATCCAATATCAAACCCAGGTATTGGCGCTTTGTGGCCGAATCATAGGGGACGCGGAAGGCACTGAATGTCTCTATGCATTGGCACCGCGCCTTCAGGAATCGGGGATTTTTGTGGGAACCGATTGGGAAATGCCGAGCAGCTTATTACCCCAATTGGTCACAAATACCCTGGAACGGGGTGAAAAAATGACCGTGGTTCTGGACTGCCTGAGTCAATTACGCATGTTGGCAATTGCGCAAGAAAATGTGCGTCATCCGACAGTCAGTCCAGAACAGGCGAGAGATTTCTTGATCCAGGTGCTCTCACTCAATCTGAAATACTTGTTTGATAGCGCCGATGAGACCTTGCGGATTCGCCTGGGTGAATTGGGCGACGCTGTTGGTGTTTTGTATCGATTCCTGCTGGAGCATATTGGCCTCGATAACATCCTTGACGGCCTGATTAAGGAAATCTGGCGCATCCTGGCGCAACGACCGATTCAGGTATTGAAGGTCAAGGCCATGGTCACACGAATTGCCGTGATGCTCAGCCAGAACAAAGGTGAAATTGCTTCAATCAATATTGGTGCGTCCCGGCTGGTCAGTGCCTTATTCGGGCCGACCCAGGGCTGTCAAGATGACCCGGGTCTTGAACCCTACCGGATGCGTCTGGAGACAATGGATTTACCGGCATTACAACAAGAGGCCTATGGTTTTTCCCGCGCTATGCACGATGTCGGTCTGGTATCCGACTACCATGCGAGCTTTCTACGCTGGCTGCTGGAACAGGGACAAGGGCAACTGATTTCCGATGCGCTGGGGCTCAGCAGTACCGGATTGGATGCGCTGCGAAGCTATCAGGCATTGATCCACACCCTGATTGAGGAGGCAATCTATCCCGAAACCGCTCAGGCTATCTACGGGCTCTCCCTGCTGTTGGAAAACGGCGCGCTCTATTCCTCGCCCATTGCGCCAGGGCTATGGCGACAGATCAAGTTGCCCTTGTCATCCCATGCAAAAGCCACGCTCTCGTCCGTACTGGGCGATGCCCTGGAACCACGGGTTTATCTTCTTGCCAGCGTCATCTCACTACTGGGCCAGCCATTGGGTGTGGCGCAGGGAAATAACCCAACGTGCCAGTCCGCGCGGGCGTTGTCCATGTGGTCTTATAACGATCCGGATTATCTGTTGCACCTTATTTATCAATGCGTCCGCTACGACAGTGTGCTAAAGCATTTTGAAGGGTGCCCTATCGATTCGGCAACGCTAGAGTCTGGTTTGGCTGTATCCGCACCACTGGATACCGACCCGGTGTCCATTATTCTCGTCCCCCATTTGGACCGCATCTATCACGAAATGGGGCGTTTGTGCGTCGGCCGTGGACAGGATCCCCATCGCTGGATCAACCCGGAATTTCATGGCTGGTGGGTCGGGCGGCAATTTATGATAGCGGTGGATGTCGGTAGCGGTAATTTGATGGATTACGACGCCTTCATCGAACAGTTCTACAACAGTTATCATCCGTACTACAACGGCAATCAGCCGGTGATTCACCCGCAACCGGTGGGTATTGCCGTTACCGATAGCAATGCCCAGTTTATCGGTTGGCATGCCATTACCCTGCTACGGGTGGCATTGGATCAAACAGCCGTCATGCGGGTGTATTTCTATAATCCCAACAACGACAGCGGGCAAAACTGGGGTAATGGCGTCGTTGTTTCTACCCAGGGACAAGGCGAACGCTTTGGAGAGGCTTCATTGCCTTTCGAGCAATTCCTGTCTCGGTTATATATTTTTCATGATGACCCCGTAGGGGAGAAGGGGGGCGCTATGGTGCCTGCTGAAGAGATCGAACAGGTTAAAGACATGGCCTTGGCAAGTTGGGCGGCAGGCAGGGATGCTTGCGCTCGAGAGGTTGAAGTACAGACACTGGAAGTATGATAAGTTGCACGCACTCCGCTTTACCAATGTTACCAAGCATTACGGTACGCAATGTGTGCTCGACGATTTGGCGTTCGCGATACCACGGAACGAGTTCTTCGGGCTCGTTGGCGTAAACGGTGCGGGAAAGAGCACCTGCATCAAGGCGCTCCTGGATTTTTGCGAGATCGACACCGGGACCATGGAGATACTCGGTTACCCGCATCAAGACATCCACGCACGCGCCGCCCTTGCATTCCTACCGGAACAATTTCTTCCTCCCTACTACCTGACGGGCAAGGAATTTCTCCGCTATATGGCGCGCTTGCACGGACAGCCTTATCGAGACGATGATGTTTTCGGGATGCTCAATCATCTCGATCTGACACCGGCGGCCCTGGCAAAACCGGTAAGACAACATTCGAAGGGTATGGCGCAAAAACTCGGACTTGCAGCCTGTTTTCTCAGCAGGAAACCGCTACTTGTGCTGGACGAACCGTTAAGTGGTCTGGACCCCAAGGCGCGGCTATTGGTTAAACGATATCTCACCGATCTACGGTTGGCCGGAACGCATACCTTGTTCTTCAGTACACATCTATTGAGCGATGTAGAGGCGCTTTGTGATCGTCTCGGCATTTTGCATGAAGGCCGGCTGCTATTTGCCGGAACCCCCGAAGCGTGCCGCGCGCGTTATGGAGCCCATACATTGGAAGACGCCTTTTTCCGGTGTATTTCCACGGTTTCTCATTAGCTGTCCTTGATGGCGAATAAGAAATGGCGGATTGTGAAGAGCAGGGGGCAAGTGCCAACTTCGTGGGCACTTTTGTAAGGATGGTTGCGAGCCAAACAGGCTCTTAATGAAGCGATAGCGCTCGAATCACCCGCTCCGGCGACAACTCATCAAGGCATTTCAGGTGGCCTCCGGGACATTCGCGCCGGAAACAAGGCCCACAGTCTATCGGATGGGAGAGGATCGTCGCGTCTTCGTGTAAAGGTGGGGTAAAATCCGGCGAAGTGGAACCATACACCACTACCAGTGATCTGCGTAACGCGGCGGCAATATGCATGAGTCCGGAATCGTTACTGACAACCGCATCCGCCAAGGCCAGAAGGTCTATTGCCTCCTCCAATTTTGTGGCACCGGCAAGAACTTTGCAGTGTGACCGTTCCGTGCTGGAAAGCGCGCCGACAATAGCCTCGGCAATGCTTTTATCTTTTTCCGATCCCATCAACCAAACCTGCCGGCCTTGCTCGATCACGGCTCGCGCAACGGTTGCGTAGTGATGCGTCGGCCAGCGTTTGGCCGGTCCGAATTCCGCGCCCGGACATAGAGTCAGTACCTTACGATGGGTATCCAGGGAAAACTTCTTGAGCAACCGGCTGGCATTATGCCAATCGGTTCGCAGTAAAGGCGCCGGTTGCACGGCGGGCAAATCCCAGCCCGCGGGATATGCCAGCGCGTTGAAGCGCTGAACCAGTAGGGGATATTTCTGTTTGTCGAGACGGCGTAAATCATTGAGCAAGCCATAACGCATTTCTCCACGCCAACCTACCCTTAACGGGATATCGGCGAACCAGGGGAGCAGTGCCGATTTAAGGGAATTTGGCAATACAATCGCTTGTCGATAGTGGCGTGATCGAAGCGATTTGCCCAGATTACGCCGCCTGCCTATGTCGATCGCGCCATGTCCCACCGGCATATCAATGGCATCGAAGACCTGGGGCATTCTTTGCAGAAGGGGACGGCTCCATGGGGGAGCCAGGACATCAATAGTGGCACCGGGATTCAATTTGGCGAGGGTAATGAACAAAGACTGCGCCATCACCATATCGCCCACCCAGGAAGGACCAACAATCAGAATCTTGTTTTCGGCCATTACGAATCCCGTTCCACGCGAGCGGTTTCTTCATTCGATAGGACAACGTATGGGGAGAGAGGTAAGAGGCTCTTAGAGCGTGTCTGAAAATACCCGGTCGTCGCGAGGCGGTAGCCCGATTGGGGTCCCGCAAGGCGCGGAAGGTAAAAAATCGGGGAGT
>JABDQX010000211.1 GCA_013042035.1 Gammaproteobacteria bacterium | reverse complement strand
TCAGGAAACACTCTCCTTTGTTCTGGAAAGGGTTTATCGGTTGAGCCCGAGAATTTCCAGCGAACTCATCAACAGAGACAAACCCTCGTCCCAGGCCAATTCGGCCAGGAATAAACTCGTCATAGCCATGCTGCGCCATGAGCGCGAGAAAAACCTTCGATTCGATAAATTTCCGCCGGGAAAAGCCATCTATCTCGCCATGCTCAGGTCTTCCCGCCTTCATGTCCAAGAAAAGGGCAAGTGGTGTTTCAGAGGGCCAACTTCCAACAGCGAACAAGACGACCCCTGTAACTTCCATGGCGTCTGGCAAAGAATCGATACGTTCCTTGATACAACAGAAAAAGCGCCAAAATCACTCATTGAACTGAACAAAGTGCTTTTTGCTCCCCCCTATGGGATCAAAGCAGGCGTCTTGCCAATCCTCTTCGTCGCCATGATACTCGCCAATCAAGATGAATTGGCAATCTATCAAAATAACCTCTACAAACCCCGCCTGACCGAAGAAATGCTCGAACACTTCATCAAGCGCCCCGATGAATTTTCCTTTCAACGATTCAGGATCGCCGGACTCAAATCCTCCCTGTTCAAAGAATACGCTAAGGCCTTATTCGCAGACGGAGAAACCCGTGACTTGCTTGGTATTGTTAGGCCCATTGCAAACTTTATTGCTGAACTGCCCGATTACACCCAAAAAACTAGCCGCGCCCTTTCCGAACCCAGCCAGGGTGTTCGGGATGCGTTCAAGCTTTCCAAATCCCCCGTTGCCTTGTTATTCGAGGAGATACCCAAGGCGCTCGGCTATGAGCTGAAAGAGAAAGAAAACGACGATGCAGCAGTAACCGGATTGTCACAGGCCCTCACCGAATCCTTGCGTGAACTCAAATACTGCTTTGCCGGTTTGAAAAATGAAATGTACCGACTTTGCGCCCAAGGCCCCATCTTGATAAAGACATCACCCTGCCGGAGCTGAGAAAATCAGCCTATGGGCGATGTAAAGGGGTTGAAGAATACACCATAGACCGGGAGGGAGTGCGAGCCTTTATCTTGCGCCTTATTCAGGAAAGCAGCACGGATGACGAATGGTTCCATGGGCTGCTGACATTCCTTGGTCATAAACCCATGGAAAGGTGGAGCGACACGGAGCGCGACGCAGCCGAATACCGATTGGCCGAATTCAGCCGAAAGCTCAACGAGCTTGAAAAATTGAGAGTTCATTATCAATAGGTTGGTCATAAATTTGACTCGGATTTCGATGTCTATTTGATACGCAGCCTCAAGAAAGGGGCCTCCGATTTCGACGAAGTGGTGGCTGTCGATGGTAAGCGCCGCGAAGCCATAAAAGGCGCCAGAGAAGACATAAAAGAGATATTGGACAAACTAGACGGGCAGGAACTCGGTCTCGCCGCCCTTGCCGAGGTGGTCGATGGATTCCTCACGGCATACCGGGAGGCGGGCAAGCGGCAACCGACGCGGGCGCTGCCCGAAGAGAACAAGCGGGCGGCTGGAAAAATAATGGCGCGCCATCGTTCCATATGACGGGGGTGATACCGTTCATCGTGAGGTGTTGCCTCGAAATACAAACCGCCCATTCCATAACAGAAAAAATATATCAGGAAGTAGTCCGCGTCTACCTGGAGGTGTATTTTTTCTATCAAGAGATATAAAAAATACACCTCCAGGTAGAAAGAAAATACTTCCATATAGAAGAAATACACTTCAGGGTATAAAAAATACATTATGAGATGGCATGAACATGCATTGGGCGCAGACGCAAATACCCGCCATGTCCTTGGCCTTTCCGGGGGTAAGGATAGCGCGGCGCTGGCCATCTATCTCAAGGACCATTACCCCGAAATATCCCGTAAAATCGAGTACTTTTTCACCGATACCGGCGCCGAGTTGCAAGAGGTCTACGACACCCTGGATAAACTCGAGGCCTATCTCGGCAAGCCGATCACTCGTCTTGGCAACGACAAACCCTTCGAGTACTGGCTGCGTCAACACAACAACTATCTTCCCTCTCCGCGTCAGCGCTGGTGTACACGCATCATGAAGATCGAACCCTTCGAGCGGTTCGTCGGCGAAGATCCCGTGATTACCTATGTGGGAATCCGCGCAGACGAAGACCGCGAGGGTTACATCAGCCGCAAACCCAACATCAAGGCATTGTTTCCTTTTGCCGGAGATGGCATCGTGCGCGATGATGTGTTCCGCATCCTGGAAGAGACCATCGGTATCCCGGAATACTACCAGTGGCGCAGCCGTTCGGGCTGCTACTTCTGTTTCTTCCAGCGCCAGGGTGAGTGGTTGGGTCTCAAACGTCGCCACCCGGAGCTGTTCAGACAGGCCGCGCGGATAGAAAAGCATGTCGCCCAACGGAAATTCGATTGGGGGACCGCCGAGATCCACGAGTGTGGTGAAGGTTACACCTGGAATCGAGCCGGCCCCATTGAGGAAATCGTGCGTCGCGCGGAAGAAAGGGAGCAGGGGAATGGGCATCACAAAAAAAAATCGACCGAGCGCTGGCAGGATGTGCTCAGATTCGAAATAGATGATGGGGCGCCTGATAATCAGGCGTGTTTGATCTGTTCGTTGTAGCGAGATTGCGATGTCGTCGTATCCTTGTATCGGGGAATCCAGAATCTGGACGGAGGCATTTGTCCAAGAAAGGATCTCACAGCTTCCGGATCTCAACTGGATGTCAGTGGGTGGACTGGTTGCCGCTAATATCGAGATGGTGCCGGAT
>JABDQX010000209.1 GCA_013042035.1 Gammaproteobacteria bacterium | reverse complement strand
CTATTAGCTATTCCGAGAACTATCAGGAGAATAAAAGCTGGCAGATGACCGAATCCTGGGTCGGCAGCGTCTCGGTTCCGTATGGATACTGGACCTGGAGTTACAACCTGTCGCAATCGGAATATTTGACATCCCAAACCTTGCCGAACAGCGATATTCTCTATTCCTTTGGAAATTCCACAAATCACACCTTGGGCGCCAACCGGATCGTGCATCGGGGCAAAAAGCGCAAGATTGCCCTTGATGCAGTCTTGACACTCAGGGATAGCGAGAGTTTTACCCGAATCCGGGATCTCGAAACCCGCAGCGAGGTCGGCAGTCGCAAGCTAAGCATCGCCAAGGCGGGGATCAAATGGACCGAGTACTTCCCGAGCGGGATGCTTTTCGTCAATCCCAGTTGCAGCCAAGGACTTCGGGGATTCGGCGCGCTTGATGACCGCAATAGCGAATTCAGCCCAAAGGCGCAATTTACGCTCTGTGGGATCTATGGTTACGCAACAGCGAGAATTCCTCTTTTTGGCGCCAAGCTACCGCTTTCCTGGACGGCAACCTGGGACAGCCAGTTCAGCGCGAATCCGCTGTTTGGCACGGAACAATTCTCGGTGGGCGGACTCGGGTCCGTGCGGGGATTCAAGGATACTTGGGTATCCGGGGATTCCGGCTTTTTTATGCAGAACGATTTTAAGTTCAATGCTCATAACATCATGTCAAATCTCGGTGCCCGCGAATTCTCGGCACCATCGTCCCTGAAGGCCATCGACGTAACGTTTTTTCACGATGTCGGCATATCATACCCGCAGGACGATAAGACGCACTGGGTGTTGAGCGGGGCTGGGGTAAAGTTGTCCTATGCCTCGAAATATGCCGATATCAACCTAACCTATGCCCAGGGACTTCATGCACCATCTTCGCTGGGGGAAGAAAGTGGGGTTGTTTATTTCAATATGGATGTAAAGTTTCCATAATACACTAATGCGCAGAATATATATTATGTTAAATAACGCATGGATCGCGGTCTATCAGAGATATCCCGTGGAAAACGGAAAATGATAACGGGCAATGGCGAACCCGCAGGGCCGACCACGTCGGCTTAAGTTTCCGGAACGGCAATTGCGTCGGTGGCACCAGTAATTTAATGACAAAGACTCTCAACCACGCCGCCAGAATGGCGGACATCACACCATTCTACGTCATGGAACTGCTCGGCCGGGCAAAGGCGCTGGAAGCGCAAGGACGGAAAATCATCCATATGGAGGTCGGCGAACCGGATTTCCCTACCCCGGAACCCATCGTCGAGGCGGGGATACGGGCACTGGCCGCCGGACAAACCAAATACACGCTGGCACTGGGGACTCCGGAACTCAGGGAAGCGATTGCGAAGTTCTATCGCCAGCGTTACGGCGTCGATATTTCGCCACGCCGAATCGCCGTTACCCCGGGCGCATCCGGTGCATTACAACTTGCCCTGGCGGCACTTATCGATCCGGGTGATGACGTCATCCTTGCCGACCCCGGATATCCTTGCAACCGAAACATCATCCGGCTTTTGGGGGGCAATCCTGTCGACATACCGGTCGGTATCGATACGGCTTACCAATTGACACCAGCGCTCGTCTCACGCCACATCACTGCCTCGACCACCGCCATCATGCTGACAAACCCTTCCAACCCAACCGGCACCCTGGTGCCCTCGGGGAATATGGCCGGGATACTGGAACGGACAGGCGGTGAAAACGTGGCACCAATCATCCGCGCCACAAACACACCGATCAACGACCGCCAACGCCCCACTCCTGCGAGAGAAAATCGCGGAAAAAATTCGCGGCGCGCGGCCTTGGTGGTGGACGAAATCTATCTTGGTCTCGTTTATGGGGAAAACACCAATGCGGCTGATACCAACACAGCACTGGCCTTGTCCGAGGATATCTTCGTCGTTAGCGGATTTTCCAAGTACTTCGGTATGACGGGATGGCGATTGGGCTGGCTCGTGGCACCTGAGTCCTTTATGCGTGTGATCGAAAAACTCGCCCAGAACCTGTATCTGTCGGCCCCGACCACGGCCCAGCATGCCGCACTGGCGGCATTCGAATCCGGAACGCTGAAAACCCTGGAGGCCCGTCGCAAAGAGTTTGAACAGCGCCGGGATTTCCTACTGCCCGCGCTCCGGAAACTTGGTTTCGATATTCCGGTGACCCCTCGGGGGGCGTTCTACTTGTATGCCGACTGCGGCCGGTTCAGCCAGGATAGCCTGGCATTCGCGCTGGAGATCCTGGAAAACACCGGGGTCGCCATCACGCCGGGGCTCGATTTTGGAAAAAATTCATCCCAACGACACGTTCGATTTGCCTACACCACGTGTATGGAAAACTTGCGTGAGGGGGTCGAGCGGCTACGCGATTACTTAGACTAGATTTCCAGCACCGTATCCAAGCGAATCTCGCTTTAGTTTCTAAAGCTGTCCATTACACCCGCAGCGTCCTAAGATCCCCATCGACACCAAGCACCTGACCGGAGATGGCGGCACCGGCCGGGGTACAGAGGAAAACGACGGTCTCGGCAATCTGCTCGGGCGCGATAAATGACTGCATGGAATTGAGATCCAGATAGATTTTGCGCAAGGCATCCACGGGCACACCCTGGATCTCCGCCTTGGTGGCGATGACGCGTTCGAGCCGCTCGCCCGCCACGAACCCCGGACAGAGCGCATTGACGCTGATGGAAAACGGACCGAGTTCCATGGCCAGAGTCTTGGTCAGGCCAATGAGGCCCCATTTCGACGCGGCATAAGGGGTGCGCATGGGATAGCCG
>JABDQX010000207.1 GCA_013042035.1 Gammaproteobacteria bacterium | reverse complement strand
GGGCAATGTTGTTTCCGTACGACCGGATGGCGCCCCTACAGGATTTCCCCCGTTTGTTGTGCCCATAATTTACCGTATATTTCGCAAGACACTAATAACCGATCATGCCTTCCCATGCCCACCACATTGCCTTGATCGATCACGATGATGCCATCGCTATCCACCAGCGTGGACAGGCGATGGGAGACGATGATGACGGTGCGTCCTCGCGCGATGCCCTTCAAATTGCGCCGGACGATCCGCTCGCTTTCCGGGTCCAGGGCACTGGTCGCTTCGTCCAGAATAAGAATCTTCGGGTTCGTCAACAACGCCCGCGCAATCGCCAAACGCTGTTTTTGCCCCCCCGACAGATTCGCGCCACCCTCTTCCAGAACGGTCTCGTAGCTCTGTTGCATCTTTTGGATGAACTCATCCGCCCCGGCCATGCGCGCGGCCCGTACCACCTCATCGAAGGTGGCACTGGTTCTGGCCATGGAGATATTCTCCCGAATCGTTCCCCGGAACAGAAAACTCTCCTGGAGCACCACCCCCATGGACTGGCGCAGATAGGTCAAATCCAGCTCGCGCACATCATAGCCATCAATGCGTATGATGCCGGGATTGGGACTGTACAGACCCTGGAGCAGGCGCGTCAGGGTAGTTTTGCCGGAACCGCTCCTGCCAACAATACCGATAACCTTTCCGGGCGGGATCTTGAATGAGATAGCATCCAGCGCCGGTGGCGCGTCCGGGGCATAGCGAAAGGTTACCTGCTCAAACTCAATGGCCCCGGCAAGCGCCGGTTGCAGGCCACCCGCGACCCCGGCCCGCTCCTCCGGCTGATTCATCACTGTTCCAAGCATCCGCACCGACAGAGCCGCCTCCTGATAAGAATGGATCAGGGATACTATCTGCACCAATGGCCCCGAGACGCGCCCGGCCACCATCTGGAAAGCGATAAGCGCCCCCACCGTCATTTCATTATCGAATACGCTTTGCGCGCCTACCCAGATCACCGCCACCGTCATCAGTTTTTCCAGTAGCTTGGAGAACGATTGCGCGGTAATCGATACCTTGCCCACCCGGTACTGCATGGAGACCGCCTGAGCGGCGCGATCTTCCCAGTTCTTGCGCAACACCGGCTCCATGGCCAGCGCCTTGACGGTAGACATGCCGTGGATGGATTCCACCAAGAGCGCCTGACGTTCTCCTTCGGCCTGATAGAGCGCCTGTAAGCGCCGACGAAAGGGAGGAATCAATATCCCGATCACCAAGGCGATGGTCCCGGAAAAGGCCAGCACCACGAAGGTCAGTTTTACGCTATAGAAAAACAAGACCGGGATGAACACCAACAAGGCGAAGGAATCCAGCACGGTCAGAAACAAACGACCGGTCAGAAATTCCCGGATCGCCGCCGTCTGCTGCATGTGCTTGGTCAGCACCCCCGCCGACAGTTGATCGAAAAACGCAACGGGGAGCCTCAGCAGGTGGGAGAACGTGCGCCCCGCCACCCGGATATCGATCTTGCTGGTGGCGTGGAGCAGCAGAAAGTTACGCAGGAAATCCAATACGGCATCGAACGCCAGGGCGATGACGATGCCGATGCCGAGGACCTTCAACGTCTGCTCGGCCTGGTTTACCAGCACCTTGTCGATGACGATCTGGAGAAAGAGCGGAGTCGCCAGGGCGATAAGATAGATAAAGACCGCCGCAATGGCCACATCCAGGAATACGGACCTTTGCCGCAGGATTTCGGGGATAAACCAGCGAAAGCTGAAGGGTTGTTTTTCATCGGTCAGCGAATACGAACGTTTCAGAAGCAGGAGATCACCGCCCCAGGCGGCCTGAAACTTGTCCCTCGGCAGAAACAAAAACTCAGAGGGCGCCTCGTTCGGGCGTTCGGTCCCGGTTCGTTCGGCTAATGGATCGAACACCGCCACCTGATCGACCGCGCCGTTTCCGTCCCGGTGGACATCCACGACGATGACATAGTTGCCGTTGTCCAGACAGGCCATGGCCGGAAAGGCCCGGCCCATATCGCCAAGATCATTCCAGTCCAAGTGGGTGAATCTGGCCTTCAACCCGATCTCACCGGCGATCCTGAGCAGGCGGTTTCTGTCCGGTTCATTGGTCCCCGGAGC